>VGXU01000047.1 GCA_016873215.1 Planctomycetota bacterium | reverse complement strand
GCACAACAGAGAAAAGATACAAATAAGGGTGACTGACGTCCAGATTCCTGCCCCCATGGGGGCACCCCCTTAAGAACTACTTGTCATGAGATAACTGTTATGATAAAAGGGAAGAAATGTCTGTCGCTGGAAGGAAATTATGCTTGACGCTGGACAGCATATGAAGAGTCTATACGTATTCCTATGGTGATTCGCTATCCAAAGCTGGTGAAACCCGGTACAACGATCGAGCAGATGGTTATGAATATTGACCTTGCTCCCACGTTTTATGAGCTTGCCGGGATCAAGGCGCCTTTTTGTGTTCAGGGTGAATCCATGGTTAAGCTCTTCAAGGGTTCCAAAGACTGGCGAAAGAGCATCCTTTATACGTACTGGGTTGACATAAACTTTCCGCAATATCCCAGGACAGTCGCGATACGAACCGAGGATTGGAAGCTTGTGACCTATCCGGATACGGAAGAGAAATCGGAGCTTTACGATCTGAAGAATGATCCGCACGAAATGAACAATCTTATTGATGCTCCTGCTTACCAGGAAAAGGCAGTCGCTCTGCAGAAGGAAATGGACCGGCTTGTTAAAGACACCGATTACAAGAAAAGCTATGACATACTCGATACGACAAAAAAACAGGGTTTAATGCTCAAATATGATTTTGAGAATTGTGACGGCAGGACTATCAAGGATCTTAGCGGAAACGCAAACATCGGGAATATCTCAAACGCGACTGTCATTGCGACAGACAAAGGCGCCGCGTTAAAGTGTTCTCCAAAAACATCGGTTACCGTCAAGCAGAGCGATTCGCTTGATACCAGCAATTGTCCGCTGACAGTTTCGTTGTGGATCAAGGCGGAATCGGACGGAACTGTTTTATCACAGGGCCAGGCGCATAAAGGGGCGTGGTCCTTGTTTGTCGAGGACGGTATCCCCTGTTTTGCTGTAATAGATACCGGCAGAGCGGCTGTTGCAGACGGCATGGAAAGCTGTCTTGGCAAATGGACACACCTGGTTGCAGCAGTCAATCACGATAAATTAGAGTTTTTCGTTAACGGGAAAAAAGCTGCTTCTGTTCCAAGGGGCAGAAACCTGATATTTTTCGGCAATAAGTCTTTGACGATTGGCAAACAACAGGGCGAGCAGGTCCTTGGAGGGATAATCCCGGCCGGCGGTTTCAAGGGCCTTGTCAGTAATCTTGAATTTTACCGGCAATATAAAGTGAATTTATGAAAAACGATAAACGAGCGGTAATTAAATTAATGGCCTGTTTTTTTGCTCTGTTATTTATAGTATGTACCGGCTGCAGCAATACACAGACAGCAGCTTTGCCTCATGACAAATCCGGCCATTTCCGGCAGGATAATTTTCGATTTATCATCGCGTCTGACCCGCAGTTATTTCGCGGCAAAAAAGAAGACTTGGATAAAGCAATCGGATTAATTAATGATTTCAAACCAGAGTTTGTCGTCATGTGCGGGGATTTAATCGAAAATCCGTCAAATCAACAGCAAATCCAGGCCTATCAAGATGCCGTTTCGAAGCTGTCTCACAGAATATTATTGTACAACGTATCGGGAAATCATGATCTTGGCCAGCCGGTCAAAATTGAAAATGTTTCAGCATATCGGGAATATTTTGGGGAGTTTTGGTTTCATTTTATACATGGAAACTACCTTTTTGTTGTTCTTTCCTCGGACATTATGCGAGATATCAATGCACCGATGAATAAACAGCAAACAGAATGGCTTACACGCACATTGGAGCAGTTCCAATCAAAGGCGACAGGCAATATATTTATTTTTATGCATCATCCGCTGTATTTGAAATCGCCCGATGAACCTGACGGCTATTCCAACATGCCGACTGGAATACGACGAGAAATGTTGGACCTTTTTGTGAAATATCGAGTTCGGGCTGTTTTTTCGGGTCATCTCCATGATAACAGGATAAACCGCTATCAGGGTGTGGATTTGATTACGACAAATTCGATTACCGTACCCATGGGCAAGGATCCAGTTGGTTTTCGGATAGTGGATGTAACGCCGGACGGATACAAACATCAATATTATCCCATCGAATAATGGGACAAATAACAAAGGGTACACTATGAGAATATGTTGTTATTTATTTATTTTGACTCTGGCCGCATCGGTGTGTGCCGACCTCCAGTTAAATGGTATTTTCAAAGACAACATGGTGCTTCAGCGCGATCAGAGAGTCTCTATTTACGGAAGCGCAACTCCGTCCAGCAAGGTGACTGTTACGTTCAATGGGCAGAAAAAAAGCGTTTATGCAGATAATTCAGGCAATTGGGAGCTGAAACTTGATCCCATGAAAAAATCCTTCGATCCGCAAAAGCTTGTGGCTGACTCGGGCCAGGGCAAAGAGCAGGTGGCTATCAGCAACGTATTAGTTGGTGATGTCTGGCTGTGTGGCGGTCAATCGAACATGGAGCACTGGTTTGAAACCTATCCGTTGTTGAAAGAGAAGGCTAAAGAAATTAATAATCCTGATATTCGCAGTGTCATTATGGAAAGACGCGAGGTTGACAGACCCGAAGAGGCAGTTATTTTAAAAAAACCGTTTACTGGCGCCTGGCACGAAGCGCGGGAGCCATGGGTGATGCCTTTGTCACCGACCGCCTACTATTTCGCAGCCAAGCTCAGATGTGATCTGGATGTTCCGGTCGGACTTATCATCAGTGCGGTGGGTGGATCGCAAATCCAGCGATGGATGCCTTTGGAAGTGGTTAATGGGCTAAATCTTGATTCCGAATCCAGCGATGGTACCGGAGTACTCTATAATGCAATGATTCATCCGCTGCGGAAATTCACGATCAAAGGTGTAATCTGGTATCAGGGTGAATCAAACGGCCGCATACCTCATTCCTATTATGCTCTGTCACAAGAGCATATTAAAAGCTGGCGACAGATCTGGGCCCGGAACAACCCGCATCTAATAAATATGCCGTTTTTTACCGTCCAAATTGCGCCATTCCAAACGACGGTTGACGGTCTTGCTTCCGATGCATGGGCGTATATCCGGGATGCCCAGTTGAAAACATTGTCCCTCCCGAACACAGGATTAGTAGTTACCACCGACCTCGGAGAGTACGCCGATATCCATCCTCAGGATAAGCAGCCTGTAGGTGAACGCCTGGCCCTGTGGGCTGAGAAATTAGAAGGCAGGGCGGTTGTACCGTCCGGACCTCTGTTAAAAAAAGCGATCGTTGACGGCAATAAAATACACATTTATTTCTCGTATGTCGGTTCCGGATTGGAGACCCGCCGTGTGACGATGAGCAGCAGGAAAAATGTATGGGCAAAAGACGATCCAGACGCCTATGTGGTTCCCGCTGAAGAGCTGGCGGGATTTACTCTCTGTGGTGCCGATATGAAATTTGTTCCGGCAGTAGCAAAAGTTATCGGCGACTATGTTGAGGTTACGAGCAGGGACGTTTCCAATCCTGTGGCGGCTCGCTATGGATGGTCAACATTCCCGCTGTGCAATCTCTATAATAAGGAAGGGCTTCCAGCCTCGCCGTTTAGAAGCGATGATTTTCCTGTGCCGGATGTCCAAGGTCGAACGGTTGGTACAGCATGGGATGGCAGCGATACGGTGCTTGGGAACGCATTGGAATTTACAGGCTCAACGGCTGAAACAGCATGGCAGAAAATCACCGAAGACGGCCGGCAGGGTTTTGAAGCGGCGCTGGGACAAGACAATAAATCCCGCTATGCGTACTATAAAATAACGGACCAAAGCCTGAGGTCAGGAAAATGCCCGCAAGTGGTTTTGAGCGTAATTTATTTTGACCGGGGTGATGGCACAGTTGCGATACAGTATGATTCGAGCGATAAAAATATTCTCGTGGTAAAAGAAAATCCAGGAGCATGGAAAAACGGAGGTAATTTAAAGCTTGAAAATACTCTTATTTGGAAAAAAGCCGAATTTACTATAACAGATGCACTTTTCGATGGACGGTGCAATGGCGCTGATATCAGGCTCAACTGTGCAAAATCGTTTGTGTTTTTAAAACTCTATTGCCGTAAGAGATGAAAAATATTAATAGTTGAAAACAGGGTAAACGCATTCTAAGATTACGAGATGAACAGACAAACAATTCTTGAATATCTCGCCGAGAGAGACATCATCAAGCAAATATTGAAATAAATATAGCGGCAAGAGTTGAAAATTGCAGCAAGTTTTTTTGGCAGGAGATTTCCATGGAACGTCGTGATTTTTTGAAAGCGGTATCGCTGACAGCCTCTTCGTTTGTTTTAGGCAGTTGTCTTGAGTCACAAAATCTGTCGCTTGAAACCAGGCAGCCTAAGCGGCCCAACATACTACTCATTATGTCCGACGATATGGGCTATTCGGACCTTGGCTGTTACGGCGGTGAGATACAGACGCCGAATCTCGACGGGCTTGCGGCCGGCGGTATTCGGATGACTCAGTTTTATAATACTGCCCGGTGCTGTCCGACACGTGCGTCTTTACTTACAGGTCTATATCCACATCAAACAGGCGTAGGTCACATGATGGACGACCGCGGACAGGACGGCTTTCGCGGCGATCTAAACCACAGTTGTGTTACAATCGCAGAGGTACTCAGGCAGTCCGGCTACTCGACATATATGACAGGGAAGTGGCACGTGACAAAGTATTCACGACCTGAAGGGCCAAAGTCTAACTGGCCGAGAAATCGCGGATTTGACAGGTTTTATGGAACAATTCACGGGGCGGGCAGTTACTGGGAGCCGTCATCGCTGGTAAGGGACGATACGATGATCACGGTTCCAACCGACAAAGAGTATCAGTCCAAAGAAACATACTACTATACCGATGCTATCAGTGACAATGCGAGCCGATATATAAACGAACACGACGCCGATAAACCCTTCTTTATGTATGTTGCTTATACCGCGGCCCACTGGCCAATGCATGCCAGGGAGCGTGATATTGCTAAGTATAAAGGCAAATATGACGAAGGTTATGAAGCAATACGCCGGAAGCGACTTGCTAAAATGAAAACACTTGGCGTGGTGAAATCTGATGCTGAGATGTCACCACAGGCCGGCACATGGAGCAAGGTGAAGGATAAGCAGTGGGAGGCGGCGTGTATGGAAGTGTATGCGGCAATGGTCGATAGTATGGATCAAGGCATAGGACGCGTCATAAAGTCCCTGAAAGACAGGGGGTTGTTTGACAATACAATCATATTCTATCTTCAAGACAACGGCGGTTGTGCCGAGGACGGCGGCCGAGAGGGTAATTCCAATCCGCGAAAAGACAAACCATCTTTCAGTCCGGTTCCGCCGGATCAGCAGCTTTATTTTGGTTCGGTCCCAAAACAAACCAGGGATGGCTGGGAAGTTCGACGCGGGCATGTAATGCCCGGGCCTGCTGATACATATATTGGTTATGGAAAGAACTGGGCGAATGTTTCCAATACGCCATTCCGCGAATACAAACATTGGGTTCACGAAGGCGGCATTTCAACTCCGTTAATCGTTCATTGGCCTGCGGGGATAAAAGTAAAAGGCGAGCTTCGGCATCAGCCCGGGCACTTGATAGATATTATGACGACGTGTGTAGATGCCGCGGGCGCCAGTTATCCAAAGGAATACAAAGGTAATCCTGTAAAACCGATGGAAGGCAAGAGCCTTTTGCCGGTGTTTATTAAAAATGAACCGGTCCAGCGTGAAGCAATTTATTGGGAGCACGAGGGGAACCGTGCCATTCGTCAGGGCAAATGGAAGCTGGTTGCCAAGGGCAGAGAGGGCAAGTGGGAGCTGTATGATGTGGAAGCGGATCGCAGCGAACTGCATGATCTTGCAGACGTACAGTCCCAACGAGTGAAAGAAATGGCTGATAGGTGGCAGGTATATGCCGAGAGGACGGGTGTCATACCATGGCCCGACGAAAAAAAATAAAAGACCTTACAGGATGGAGAATAGAAAAAGTAAAGCGATGGTAAAGTAAATTGTATAGGGAATCGAAAGCAGTAGCTGATTATGATCAAAAAGAAAGCAAAAATATGAACAGACGAATGTTTCTTAAAAATATTGGAGTTGCGGCGGCAGTATTCAATTTGCCGGGATGCCATGGCTCTTCTCAAAATGGCATGCGCGATGCCCGATCCTGCAAAAACCCTAATATCTTGTTCATCATGACCGATCAGCAGTTTGCAGACATCATGAGCTGCCGAATGGGTACACAATATATCAACACCCCGGCAATGGACTCGCTTGCCAAAGACGGCATGCTTTTCACGGAAGCCTACACGGCAAACCCGCTCTGCATACCCGCGCGAAATTCGATCTTTACGGGTCGATATCCGCACGAAATTGGGTGTCAGAACAATAAGGGGGGTACATTGAATCCTGATGAATTTCCCAGTATGGGCAGATACTTTAAAAACGCCGGCTATGATACGGGTTATATAGGCAAATGGCACCTGTGGTACAAATCTACAGACAAGCAAAGCCACGGATTTGATGTGACCGCCATTCTCAATGACAATGGACATGATAACGAAATCCCTGCCCCTGCTATCGAATTTATAAAAAGGGATAGGGGAAAGCCGTTCCTGCTGGTGGTATCATTCACCAATCCACATGATGTCTGCCAGTTGGCAAGACACCAGGTACTTCCGAGTGGACCTATCCCGCCTTTCCCCTTAAAGGACCAACTGCCGCCGCTGAAAAGTAACATGGCCCCGCCGACTCATGAATCGGACACGATGACGCTCATACGAAAGTCCTACCATAACACGTCGACATTTCCCGTTGGTAATTATGACGAAGATGAATGGAGACGGCTTAGTTGGGGATACTACCGTCTGGTGGAAAAGGTGGATACCCTGATCGGGAAGGTTCTTGAGGGATTGAAAGAATCAGGTCAACTGGACAATACGCTGATCGTCTTTACCAGTGATCATGGCGATTGCCACGGCGCCCACCGGTTCAACCAGAAAACCGTATTCTACGAAGAGTCGGCGAGGATTCCACTTATCCTAAGCTATAAAAATGTTATCAAGCACGATAGATGCGACCAACTCGTGAACACCGGCATAGACATCCTTCCTACCCTGCTTGATTTTGCCGGGATTGCTCAACCGGAAAAACTGCCCGGCCGAAGCCTTAAATTACTGGCACTTGGAAGACAACCGGAACGATGGCGTGAGTATGTGATTGTGGAGAATTTCATGACGCAAGGTGGGCCCGTCGATGGCACAGCTCCGCAGGTAAAGGGCAGGATGGTACGATCAGGCTCATATAAATACTGTCTCTATGACCATGGGAAGCAACGTGAAGAACTCTTCGACATGAAAAAGGATCGACTGGAAACAGAAAATCTTGCCTTCAAATCCCAATATAAAGATATCGTTAAGCAGCACCGCGATTTTATCAAAGCCTTCGCTGAAAAATACAAGGACACAACGGCTTTAACAATGCTTAATCAGGTTAGAGAGGACGATAAAATATGAACAGACGAACATTTCTGAAAAATATTGGAGTTGGTGTTGCGGCATTTAGTTTGTCGGAATGCAATATGTTGTCTAAAAAAGCTTCAGCCGGGACCATCTCATTGAAGGGCAGCCGCCCGAATATTATTCTGGTGATGACCGACGACCAGGGCATGGGGGACTTGTCCTGTCTTGGAAATCCCGTGCTTAAGACGCCGAATCTCGACAAATTCTACGAAAAATCGACCCGGTTCCGCGATTTTCATGTCAGTCCGACCTGTTCGCCGACGCGTTCAGCGATTATGAGCGGCCGTCATGAGTTTCGCAATGGGGTGACGCATACCATTCTGGAGCGAGAACGGATGGCGCTGTCAACGACCACCATGCCGCAGTTGCTGCGAAAGGCTGGTTACCAGACCGGGATATTCGGTAAATGGCATTTAGGCGACGAAGACGAGTACCAACCCTACAATCGCGGCTTCAGCGAGGTGTTTATCCACGGCGACGGCGGTATAGGCCACTCTTTTCAGGGCAGTTGTGCGGACTTCCCGCCCAACCAGGTCAAGGAAAGAAGGTATTTCGACTGTGTGTTTCTGCATAACGACACGATTGTTCAGACGAAAGGCTTCTGTACCGATGTACTTTTTCAGGCCGGTCTCGGCTGGATCAAAAAACAGCATGAATCCAAAACGCCATATTTTGCCTACATCCCCACCAATGCGCCGCATTGGCCTCTGATATGCCCGGAAAAGAACAAAAAGCGTTTTCTTGATCTGGGCTACGATGCATCCACCGCCGGACGTTACGGCTTGATCGAAAACATCGATGAAAATTTCGGTCTGCTCATGAAAAAACTGGATGAATGGGATGCGTGGGACAATACCCTGGTCATTTTCATGACTGACAATGGCCAGTCTGTTCTTGAAGGCACCTTGAACGGCAAGAAAGTAAAACTCTATACTGCGGGTTTTAAGACCGGCAAAGGATCACCCCGGGA
Source organism: Planctomycetota bacterium (assembly GCA_016873215.1). Taxonomy (GTDB): domain Bacteria; phylum Planctomycetota; class Phycisphaerae; order Sedimentisphaerales; family Anaerohalosphaeraceae; genus Anaeroglomus. The sequence continues at coordinate 10,778 of VGXU01000047.1, read as the reverse complement.
AGGCGGCACGCACGTGCCGGCCTTTTGGCGATGGAAGGGCGTGCTTGGTGAAGGTGTGGATATTGCGGCGCTGACGGCCCACATTGATCTCTATAAGACGTTCTGCGATCTGGCCGGTGCCAGGATACCGGACGGGATACAAAAAATCGATGGACGTTCCATGCTTGCGCTGCTGGAGAATCCAAAAGCAGATTGGTCGGATCGCGAACTTTTCGTCCACGCTGGACGCTGGGAAAAAGGCGATGATCCGAATAAATATAAATATTATAGATGCGCTGTCCGCACCCAGCGATGGCGATTTGTGAATAACGATACACTTTACGACATTGCCAATGACCCGTACGAAAGTACTAACGTGATCGATCAGCATCCGGAAGTGGCAGAAAAGCTCCGTAAGGCCTATGACAAGTGGTGGGCCGAAACGGTGCCGCTGATGGTCAACGAAAACTGTCCCCTCGCCAAAGAGCATCCGCAGGAAGTCCGCTATGAGAAACAGTTGAAAGAACGAGGAATTCCCGATTGGGTGCCGCCAAAGCTGTAGCGTCCAAGCCAGAAAAGAGAGTAAAAAGAACAAAAGGAAAAATAACCCATGAACAGACGAACGTTTCTTAAAAATCTTGGAATCGGTACCATTTCATTCAGTGTAATGGGTTGTGAAGCGTTAAGTCAAAAAAACTCACGATCCGCTAAAACCTCGAAGCCCAATGTGGTTATCTTTTATGCCGATGACTTCGGCTGGGGCGACATTCGCTGCCATAACGCCAATCCGGCTCATTTTCGATATACACCGAACATGGATCGCATTTTTACCGAAGGCATTGAGTTTAAAAACTATATGACACATTGTGTCTGCTCGCCTTCCCGGGCCGGCCTGCTCACGGGCAAACATTATGCAAATGTAGGGGCAGGACCTATGACCGGAGGGACACTTCCGAACAATATCCGGAATATTGCCAAAGATTTCCGCACGGCCGGATACAAAACGGGCGCATTTGGCAAATGGCATAACGGAATGCCCAATTTCCCGGCAGAGGGTAACGGGGCAAGAGTGGATTATAACAAAGAAAGCAAATGGAATGATCTGCACGGAGATAAAACGTTAAACTTGACCAACAATATCTTTGAAAATCATAAGGGATGGAAATGGGGTGAGGGTGTAAACGCCTACGGCTTTGACCGTTTTGTCGGTTATTATAGTGGAGGCGGCGATCTTTTTGATCGCTATAATAACTGGCACCATGACATTGACTGGTGGCATGACCGCAGTTACAGGGCCGATGAGACCGGTTATACAACAGACCTGATTACAAAGTATTCCATCCAGTTTATTGACGACTGCCGGGCAGAACCGTTTTTATGTTATATACCGCATGAAGCGGTCCACGGTCCGCTTCAGTTGAAACGAGAGGACCTGCGGGAGTTTTGCGAAAAACTTGATACCGAACTTGGCATTCAGGGACAATGGGAGTATGTTTCAAATATCATAAGCCCCACAACGGGTAAGCGTATCGGTGATGTTGCCCAGCTCCGGTGTGAAAGTAGTCAAGAGTTTGATGTTCAGGCGATCGATCCGGATAAGACTCACTATGAGCCGCTGGCCTATGCAGCCTATATTTACTCTCTGGATAAGAGTATCGGTTTGGTCATCGATAAGATTACGAAACTCGGCAAATTAAAGGATACCATTTTTTTCTTCGCCAGTGACAACGGGGCTACTCCCAAAGGTGTTAATACTCCGTTTAAAGGCGGCAAGCATTCTTTGTGGGAAGGCGGTGTGCATGTGCCTGCTGCAATCTGGTGGCCGGGTACTTTTGACAAAAACACGGCCCCTTATTCCTCAGGGGATAATGCATACGATGGTTTTATCAGTTACATCGATATTTACCCGACCCTTCTGTCCATGTCTGGACAGCCATGCCTGGGAACTGAACTGGATGGTATGGATTGCTGGACAAAGCTCCAGAAACGGATTGAATGCCGGCCGGACATGTCAGACGCCATCTACTGGATGTGGCTTGATTATGGTGCTGTTCGCACGAAACGCTGGAAGCTTCATTATTCGGAAAGCACCAAAAGGATCGAACTCTACGATCTTGCCAATGATATCGAAGAGACCACCAACGTCGCCTCAGCCAATCCGGTTCAGCGGGACCAGTTAATCGGCTTGTATCGAAAATGGATTAAAGATAACAATTATGCGATGTCCTTCATGACGATCGCCAAAAGCAACATCAGTCACCCCAATCCTTCGCCTTCTGGTGAAGTGCTCGAGGTAAAAGCAACACAGACAACCGCCATCAAAAACCCCGACAGTAACGGGGTCTTTGTTCGGTTTTCCGATGGGACCGGATGGGATGAAGAATACGACGCCTATATTCATCCCGGAGACCGTGTCGAATTTGATATTTATGTCTGCAAAGACAGTGAAATAACCAAGGGCTGTTTCTATACACCTGGAAATGGCTGGAGCCCTTTCTACAAGTCAAGGAATGGCTTAACCCAGGACGGTGTCGAGCTGGTCGATCTCGATCTTCCCAAAGGCGTCTGGACACGCCAGGTCGTGGGGATCGGGAATTGCTCACCCAGCACGCTGCCGGTTAATTTTATCGCTCTTCAAAGCACTGATGCAGGATATTATCACTACTATCTGGATAATATTATCATTCGTAAAAATGACGGGGGTATTCGTTCCGTAATCTGGTCGTCAAAATCGAATACTGCGCCTCTCCTATATCGGTATAAAGGCGTCAATCATAACAATCTGGCAGATGCCATGGCTGTCGCCGGTTTCCCCTTCAGTGATATCCAGATAACCGCGGTGGATGCCAGGAGAGAATAATATTGATTTTAATAGTGCAAAAAACAGAGCGAAACCGAAAAAGTTGTTATTGAGACAATTGATATCAAATACGACAGAGTTGAGACGCAAAATAAATATGACGTTACGAAAGGTTCTTAATGAAAAGGAATTCTCAGAACAGAAGAGATTTTTTGAAAGCGGCAGGGGGGATGTCTGTGGCGGCTGCAGGTTTGTTCGGATGCTCAGAAAGTTCGCGGATTTTTCAGATTCAAGGGGATCGGACAGGTACAGAGATGACGGAAGCCATCATTGAAAAGGTAAAAACCGCAATGCTTTGCATGCAGCGCCATTCGTGGGAACATGGAACAGCAATGCAGGGCATGCTGGAAATCGGGGACACGACAAACTTAATTATTATGGCCAGAGAATCGGTTCAGCGGAAAAAATCAGATGGTCGCCTTTCAATGGTTGGTTCTGATATGAATATTGCCGATACAGGAGTAAACGGCCCGGGAATTTTGGCGGCTTATCAAATTACCGGTGACGAAAAATACAAAAAAGCAGCGCAGGAGCAATATGAGTATTTGAAACGCCCGGAATCGAAAAATGCCGTGGGCGTAATCTATCATAATAATAAGTCCAAAGTGATTTTCAGCGATAATATGTTTATGGTCGCCCCCTTTCTGGCTCGAATGGGTGATTATGATGAAGCCATGCATCAAATCGAGGGGATTCGTAATCTTCTTTGGAATGAAGATCAAAAACTGTTTCATCATATTCGCATCCAGGAAACGATGGAATTTAAAGATCCGTCCTTTTGGGGGGGCGGCAACGGATGGTGTGCCGCCGCAATGACGCAGGTTATCAATGTTTTGCCCGGCGAAAGGAAAACGGACAAAGAAAAACTGATTAAATATTGCACAGATGTACTTGACGGCTGTATTGCCAACCAGTTGTCCAGTGGACTTTTCTACGACAAAATAACAGAACCCAATTTCGAAGAATCCACTTTGCCGTCAATGCTGGCTTACACTATCTATACCGCAATAAAATCCGGCTGGCTGGATTCATCTTATAAAATTCCGGCTGACAAGATGCGGCATGCGGTTTATGCCAATGTTGATGAATATGGACTGATTCAAAATGCAAGTGCAGCCCCTCTATTTAATGCACCGGGCACTTCACCGGAAGGCCAGGCATTTTTTCTGATGATGGAGGGAGCCTTTGGAAAACTCAAAAACGAAGTATAGTCAAGCAGAAAGGAACTCAAAGATGAGACATTGTAAAGAAACGAACATCTGTTGTGTGGTAATGGCAATGATTGTTTTTTTGGCTTCATGTTCTCATGTCGTCGCACAAGAGGGGGGTAAGGAACAGGGAGCAGAGAAACAGGCGGCCAATCAGTATCCGGAAACCAAAACGATTAAAATAATGACATACAATCTGAAATTTGCCAGCCCCGATTATAAACCGGCATGGTCCGTGCGGCGTGATTGGCAGGTGGATTTGATCAATAAATACAATCCGGACATCATTGGAACACAGGAAGGCCTCAAGGAGCAAATTGATTTTCTGATGGACCATTTGCCGCAATATGTGGCGATTGGAGAGGGGCGCAAAGGCGGTGATGATGATGAACATTCGGCTATTTTCTTTAAGCGGGACCGGTTTCGCCTGCGGGAAACGGGCACTTTTCAGTTGTCCGAAACTCCCCAGGTACCGGGCAGCGGTCCCGCGGTCAATCCCCGGATAGTCACGTGGGCTCGCCTTGCCGTGATCAACAGGCCGGCAGATGGGAAAACCAGTCCCTATCCAACCGATTACAGGGGACACTGGGAGAACACGCAGGAGTTTTATGTATTCAACACTCATTTCTTTAGCGGCAATGATTATCCCCTGGCAAAACTCAACAGCGCCAAACTGATTATGGACAGGATTCATAAACTTGATCGATTTGGCGAATGGACGAAAGAACGTCCTGTATTTTTAATGGGAGATTTCAATTCAAAACCAGGAAGTACCGTATACAAAGCATTTGTAGGAGATGAGAATGAAAACAATCCTCTCTTGATGAAAGACAGTATAAAGGGGGGGCATGAAATAGACTGGATATTATACAAAGGAAATATTAACGTTCTCTCCTATGAGAAGGTTGATTATAATGTCAACGGCGTCTATCCATCCGATCACAAGCCAATACTTGTTGAATTTCGGATTCTTGACAAATAAATCGGCGAATCAGTTCTGCCGGAATAAAGGCGAAGTTAGAAAGGGATATTGATGAGAAAGAATTTTTTGAGTAGAAGAGAATTTTTAAAATCGACAGCGATGTCCTTAGCGGCTGTGAGTTTGTCCGGATGCTCAGAAGGTTTGCAGAGTATTGGAAGCAAAGGTGATAAGCCGAATCTGCTGTTTATCATGACGGATCAGCAACGATGGGACACTTTATCTATAGCGGGCAATCCCGTTATTAAAACTCATAACCTTGACCGGTTGGCCAAACAAGGCGTTTTTTTTAAGAATGCCTATACTCCCTGTGCGGTTTGCGGGCCTGCACGGTCCTCTATCCTGACAGGTTACACCGTAGAAAATACCGGAATGAAAACCAATGATTTGGCGTATTATGTGAAAAAAGAAGCATTGATGACCATGCCGACCTTTGATGAGATACTATCAGAGGCAGGTTACCATTGTGAATATTATGGGAAATGGCACAGTCAATCTAAACATACCGGTATTTACAAAAACCCCGTAAGAGGAGATAAAAAAGGCAGATCGGTCTTTGGACCTGGGGGGCAGGAAATCATCTATCGTGACTACCTGGATCAGCACGTGCCGAAACGACAGCTTCAATCGGGTGGATTTTACGATAATATATCGGAAAGACCCTACAAAGCGAATCCAATGGATAGATGTTATGGGATGTCCAATGCCGAAGTAAAAGCTGAAAATATGCAAATCGCCCAACCCGATCAGCATGGCGAATTACTGTTCTCACAAGAGCATAGCATCACTGCATTTCAGGCAAGACAAACCATTGAAGCAATTGAACGGCTCAAGGATAAATCCTTCAGTATTACCTGTTCGTTTCATTTTCCACACTCTCCAATTCTGCCGACCACACCGTATTACGGCATGTATCCTGCAAAAGACATGGTGCCACCGGCCAGCATCGATGATGATATGTCAAACAGTCCTTACACAGCAGCCAATGGCAGAAAAAACCTGACGGAGTACCGGGACAAGGAAAAGATTAAGTATATGATATCCGATTATTACGGATTAATTAAAGAAATCGATGACTGGACAGGCGAAATTTTAAAAACTCTGGATAAACATGGACTGACTGATAATACTCTGGTTATCTTTACCAGCGATCACGGTGAAATGCTGGGTTCACACGGCATGCGGGAAAAGAATGTGTTTTATGAAGAGTCCTCACATATCCCATTACTGGTTCGTCTGCCCGGCAAAATCAAAAGCAATACCACTGTCGATGGATATGTCTCATTAGTCGACTTATTTCCTACAATCATGGATTACCTGGAGACGGGAACCCGTAAATCGAATGGGAAAAGCCTCCGAGGGCTGATTGAGGGAACAGATCTGGAGCATGGTAAATATGTGGTTACCGAATGGGATTATCGTGGTGATGTCGAACCCAACTATATGATCGTCAAGGATGGCTGGAAACTGATCATCCCATATTCGGAAGAATCGACCGTTCTCAATGCGATGTATGACCTTAATACCGATCCGTATGAAATGAATAATCTGATTGGAAAGAATCCAAATAGGCAGCGCTATGCTGAAAAGACAGAAGAACTTCGTGCGTGTCTCCTGGAGTGGTTAAAAAAGAACGCTTCAAATCACTATGAAGGCGTAAAAAAAAGGAAATTGATCTGAATAATGGCGGATAAAATGAGTAAAACAACGGCTTCTACGATGACCGTAAAATAGGAATGATTTTCTATGAAAAGACGCGACATACATCTTATTTGCAATGCGCATCTTGACCCCGTGTGGCTATGGCAGTGGCAGGAAGGTGCTGCCGAAGCCATATCCACCTTCAGAACCGCAGCAGAACTCTGCCAAAACAATGACACCTTCATTTTTAATCATAATGAAGTCATTCTTTACAAGTGGATTCAGGAATATGATCCTGATCTATTTAAGCAGATTCAGAAGCTCGTAAAACAAGGGAAATGGCATATCATGGGAGGGTGGTATCTCCAACCCGACTGCAATATGCCTTCCGGAGAGTCCTTTGTCAGGCAGATTCTTCTGGGCAGGTTATATTTCAAAAAGCACTTTGGTGTGGAGCCGAAAACGGCTATCAACTTTGACCCATTCGGCCACACACGGGGACTCGTTCAGATTCTTGCGAAAAGCGGCTATGATTCTTATCTCTTAGGCAGACCTGACAGAAATTGTCTTGATCTGCCCGCGGAAGATTTCAACTGGGTAGGATATGACGGCTCACATGTAATGGCAACACGCTTTCCGGGCTGGTATAATACTTTTCTGGGAAAGGCCAAGGAAATAATCTTGGAAAGATTGAAAATTGATCCTGACAGGAGTCCGATGCCGATCCTCTGGGGTGTAGGTAATCATGGCGGCGGCCCATCCAGGATGGACCTGCGCAATATCAATCAACTGATCAGGGATCAGCGGCACTTTGATATAAAGCATTCTACGCCGGATCGTTTTTTTAAACAACTCAAGAAAAGCCGGAAAAACCTGATTGAATTCACCGAAGACCTTAATCCCTGGGCAATTGGCTGTTATGCTTCTCAAGTCAGGATCAAGCAGCAGCACCGGCTTTTGGAGAATGAGTATTATGCGACCGAAAAGATTGTCACAGCAGCGATGGTCAATGGCCTTATGAAATATCCCGCCGGCCAGCTGCATGAGGCTCTCTGCGATCTGATGACTTGTCAATTCCATGACATTCTGCCGGGTTCGTCCATCAAGCCAGTAGAAGACGCCGCATTGCACCAGATTGGACACGGCCTGGAAATTCTGTCCCGGCTTAAAGCAAAGGCTTTTTTTGCTTTGGCTTCAGGACAGAAAAAGGCGGCTGCCGGCAAAATCCCGATTATGGTCTTGAATCACCATCCGGTTCGGACATCCCAGATCATAGAGTGTGAATTCAATCTTGCCGATTTCAACCTGAAAGACACCTTTACACAAATAGAGGTCTATCGTAATGGTAAAATAATTCCATCACAGGTAGAGAAAGAATTATCCAATGTAACAGTGGAGTGGCGTAAAAGAATAGCTTTTGCCGCCGACCTAGATCCTGGACAGATCAATCGGTTTGAATGCAAGCCTGTCATCATAGAAAAAAAACCAGACCCAATACTTAAGGCGAAAGATGACAGAATTCATTTCAAAACAAAAGAGCTTCAAGTCATCATAAATTGTAAAACAGGTCTGGTTGACCTTTATAGGGTAAATGGCATGGATTACCTTGACAAAGGCGCTTTCGAATTCCTTACCTTAAAAGACAACGCAGATTCCTGGAATATGCTTGAAAATCGCTATCATGGAAAAGTAATGCCTTTTAAACTTATGTCACCCATGGAAAGTGCAAAATTCTCGGGAGCTTATTGCCGCCGTCTTGATTCCGTCAGGGTCATAGAAGACGGCCCCGTAAGAAGTATTGTAGAGACGGTCTTTGAATACGGCAATTCACGTATCTGTATGCAATATAAATTACCAAAAATGGGCACGGAAATGGAAGTCGATATCCGGGTTGATTGGAATGAGAAAGATACGGTATTAAAACTGGTCGTCCCGATAAAAGGCAGGTCTCTCAACTATCTCGGCCAGGTTGCGTATGGCCGGCAGCCATTGCCTGTTAATGGGAACGAAGCCGTTTCGCAAAAATGGTCGGCGGTTATTTCTGAAAAGGAAAATAAGGCTTTCACGTGTATAAACAATGGCACTTATTCATCGGATTTCAATTCAGGCCTTTTACGCTTGACACTCATCAGGTCGCCTGCTTACTCTGGGCATCCGGACTTTGAGGGTAAACTCGATTTAGCTAAAAACAGGTATATCGAAAGAATTGATCAGGGACATAGAGAGTTTAAGTTCTGGTTTAACGCCGGCAGGCTTCATGAGCGGCTTGATGCCGTAGATACTGAATCCCTTGTGAAAAGCCAGCTGCCGTTTTCGCTGTCGTTCTTCCCATCGGGCCAGGGGAATTCCCCAAAACCTTTAATGTTAATCAGTGACGATACGATTCAGATAACGGCTGTTAAGAAAGCCGAATCCGGAAACGATATTATAATACGTTTGTTTGAACCGACAGGTAAATTAAGGCGTGCGGTCTTGTCGATGCCTGTTATCTCGAAAAAAATAAAACTGTCCCTGATGCCGTTTGAGATCAGAACACTGCGAGTCAATCTGCAAACAAAGAAAGTAACGCAAGTGAATCTAATCGAAAGGCCGATTCAGAGAAAAGGGGAATCCGATATATGAAGAGCTTTACTCCCGACTATCACAATATAATACAGGCGGCAAGAAATATCAGGCCGAACCGGCTGCCGCTGTATGACCACAATATCGATGAGCCGTTTGTCAGCAAGGTTCTGGGCAGAGATTTGGCAAAGTTTCTTGCCGCCGGCACCGCGGACTCTATCGGGCAGTACTTTAAGGCGTATTGCGGGTTCTGTTATGAAATGGGTTATGATGCCATTTCTTTTGAATTTTGCATCGGATCTGTGATGCCCGGAAGCGGTTCGCTTGGCGGCCATAAGCCCGGCGAGATTCAAAATCGCAAAGACTTTGACAATTATCCATGGGAAAGCATCGAGGATTTATATTTCAAAAAAAGCAGCGTGTATTTTGAAATGCTTCGGGGAAATCTCCCGGAAGGAATGAAAGCGGTCGGCGGAGTCGGCAACGGTATTTTTGAGTGTGTCCAGGATGTTGTCGGCTATGAAAATCTCTGTCTGATCGCTTATGATGATCCTGAACTATACAGGCTTTTATTTGAAACAGTAGGCAAAATAAACAGCAGAATATGGAAACGGTTTCTCGATCAATTCGCCGACATGTATGCGGTTTGCAGGTTTGGCGACGATCTGGGCTTTAAAAGCTCAACACTGCTCAGTGCGGCGGATATAAGGACGCATATTATTCCGCAGTACAAAAATATTGTTGACATTATCCACTCATACGACAAGCCGTTTGTGCTGCATAGCTGCGGATGTATTTTTGATGTCATGGATGATATAATTGAAATTGTTGGGATTGACGCCAAGCATTCAAACGAAGATGCCATCGCAAGGTTCGATGTATGGACTGAGAAATATGGCGGCAGAATCGGCAACTTTGGCGGCATTGATATGGATGTTCTCTGTCGGAATACGGAAGAGGAAATCCAAAGCTATACTTTCAATGTTCTCGAAAAGACTTCTCAGTGCGGCGGTGTCGCGTATGGATCAGGAAATTCAATACCGTATTATGTGCCGGTCAAAGGGTACATGGCAATGAATAAAGCTATTAGAGAATTCAGAGGTGAAAAGATATAAGTATATGAATCGAAGAGATTTTTTAAAGAGTATCGGTATTCTATCGATTGGTTTAAGCAGTCAGCTTTCGGCTCTGACTGTGCCCAAACAGCCGAACTTCCTGTTTATTTTTTCCGATGATCATTCATTACAGACACTCGGCGCCTGCAAATCAAGGATGCAGAAGTTCATCAAAAAACATAACATCACACCTAATATCGACAAGATTGCTGCCGAAGGCGTCCTTTTTGAAAACAGCTTTGTCGGCAATTCCATCTGCGGTCCCTGCCGAGCTTCCGTCCTGACTGGAAAGCACAGCCACATCAATGGCTTCAAGACAAACAGCGACACGTTCAACTCCGAGCAATGGACCGTCGCGAAGGAACTGCAAAAAGCGAACTATCAGACCGCAGTCATTGGCAAATGGCATTTAGTATCTTTGCCGACCGGCTTTG
>VGXU01000046.1 GCA_016873215.1 Planctomycetota bacterium | reverse complement strand
ACCACCCATCATGCCGCCATTATACTCATCGTAATTGGCGGGCGGGCTGTTCAGTTCGGATATATCATAAACCCTATTCTCGTTAGCCGTCGGAAGGTTATCCGTGGTCGCAATAGTAATGGTGCCGTATTGAATCATATAACCCAGTGGGACCATACCGCCGGAGCTGACGGATTTCAAAATACTTTCCAAGCCGATTCGCAGCGGGATGGCTGTCAATCCACTCATATTAATGGGCGTACTCTGCTGGATAAAGGCGTTATCGCTCAAGTCCTTCCACAGCACCACAATCGACAGCGGCGGGTCCGCGGATTTCTTTAATATCTCAATGGCCTCGCCAAAGGGAGTCGTTTCCGTCAGGGTCGATAAATCCACGATTTGGTCTAATTGTTTATTGATCGCCGCGTCCACAGGGCTGCGCTCAGGCTCTTTTTTACGTTTTTCTGTAATATCTTTCCAGTCCCGCGGATAATTGTATTCCTTGGAATAAGGGATGGATTGTCGGTTGGCCTCCAACAGCAATTCCATTTCTTCTTTATCCGATTTCCGCTGAACGCTGATTTGTTCTCGCCAGCGAATGGTGTTTTCCAGCGTTTTCTTCATAATCAGCGCCCTCTGGTTCCGCGGGTCTATCGCCAGAAGCTGGTTCAGTTGCCCCATCGCCCCGTCGTAGTCTTCCTCCGCCTGGAAAGCGTATGCCTGCTCCATATATTTCTGAATCGCCTGGGCTCGCTGTGTGTCCATCGTTTCACGGAGTTGTTTGGTTATCTGATCCGCTTCCTGCTGTTTGGCCTGGATTTGCTGAGCGCTGTAATTTTTCTCCTCGACGCCGACTTGTTCTTCCTTTTGCGTCAACAGCGCCTTCGTCGGGGCGTATTCATCCCCCAGCAGCATCTGGTTATGTTCAATCGTGGAAACTGCCCGCCGCAGAGAACTTCGGGCCGCCTCAAAATCCTTCTTGACCAGAGCCTCGTCCGTCTTATTCAGAGCATCATTGACGACAGCTTTAGTATAACTGATTTGGACGGCTTGTTTACGCCGGACTTCCTGCAGATAAGAATTTTCCTGTTGAGCGGACACCGTATTGGGTTCGGCAACAGGCTGTGTCGCTGCCGGCGCAGGCTGCGTTACGACAACTGCCTGCGGCTGAGGTGCCGGCTCTGCCGCTTGAGGCTGCGGTTGATTCGGTTCCGTCGTTGATGCAGACTGCGGTTGATGCGGTTGATTGGGTTCGCTCTGCGTGATCTGCGGTTCGGCCTGCTGTTCCAGCGACTGCTGCTGTTGGGTCAGACCGCTTTCCGCTTTCTTGAGGCTTTCCGCCACCATCTTTCGTTCCGCTTCGCTCAGATAGGGACTGCCCTGAACCTGCTGCAGAAGAGACTTGGCCGAACTCGCGTCGCCCTTGTCCATAAATTCATCGCTCTGTTTGATTGCCGCGGCAATCTTCCTCCGCTCCGCCATCGCCGTCTGTACCTGTCCCGTCAGGTCTTTGGCTTTTTCTTTTTGCTCGTCGTTGAGGAACGGGCTGCATTCCTGCTCCATCGCCGCAAGCTGCGCCTCGGCCTGCGGGTACAACCCTCGCTTGATATACTCCTGGGTGATTTGAAGAATGCTGTCTGCTTTCTGCTGTTTGGCCTCTTGTTCCGTGACAGGAACGGCGGCATTACTGATTTTCACCACTCCAACAAGGAACATCGCCGCAACTAAAAGTGCAACGGCAATGTGCTGACGCATCTGGAAAAATAATTGCATACCCACCAGAAACCTCCAGAAATTTTTACGATAATTCCTATTATTTACAATAATACTTTTCGACCGCATACGAAGACCGCCCTATCAACAGTCGTGCCGTAAGTGTATAGACAACCTATTATTATTGCAAGCGAAAAAATACGTTTCCGGCCTGCAATTTCCTTGTTTTTCTTCTTATTCATCGGTATATTCCCTTCACTTGATAAATTTCTCATACGGGAATGAACCTTTGACAACTCCTTTTTCCAATACCCCTCGGACGGATACAGCCGGGGTAAAACAGGTCAGTCTGGCCGCGGAAACCAGCGGCAGGCTGGGGTCCGTCGCGCTGGGTATCGGCGATTCTATCGTTGCTAAGGCCGATTTATCCGGTTTTCGACGCCACAGCTCGGAACTTCTGGGGGTCATTGACAATCTCCTTAAACGCCACCGCCTTGGGCCGCGGGACATAAATCGGATTTACATCCCAAAAGGGCCCGGCAGTTTTACCGGCATCCGCATCGCCGTCACCTTCGCAAAAATGGCCGCTTTCGCTCTCAATGCCAAAATCGCCGCCATAGACACCCTCGATACCATCGCCGAAAACTCAACCCAATTCATCCAAAATAACTCGCTGCCCATCCAGCGACTGGCGGCGATTCTCGACGCAAAGCGAGGCCTCTTTTACATTGCAGTCTTTGAATGGCAGGAAAATGACTTTCGGCGAATAACGGAAGATTTGTTAATTACCCCGACCGATTTCCTGCGACGCTTCTGCTCTAAAAACGCCCCCATCCATCTGCTCGGAGAAGGGCTGCTGTTTTATCAAAAACAATTTGAACACCCGCAAACGGTCATTCTGGATAAGGCGCTTTGGCCCGCCCGAGCCGAATCACTCTGGAAGCTGGGACAAAAACGGGCACATAATGAAAACTGGAACGACCCAGATACGCTGGTGCCTCTTTACATCCGACGACCCGAAGCCGAAGAACTCTGGGAAAAAAAACGCCCTTCCATCCTCTGACCCGCCCTTTCCTGCTTTCTTGGAACTTTTCACTTGCCAAAATGGAAAACGGGTGGTATTTTTTCGGGTCTTTGGCCCGTCCAGCGGGTTTTGTCGCCCTGCTGGTCGGCAGAATAGACCGGGTGAGTAGCTCAGTAGGTAGAGCACCGCACTTTTAATGCGTAGGTCCTGAGTTCGAATCTCAGCTCACCCAGTTTCCTCTTTCCAGCTCATTACGACGCATACATAGAAACCTATATCCCGGATTTTCAGCGACAGAAGGAAATCGCATATTGGTTCACTGGGGATTTTTCGGACAAACGTTTTCTAAAACAGGCGGCGGTCGGATTTGAACCGACGAATAACGGTTTTGCAAACCGTCCCCTTAGGCCGCTTGGGTACGCCGCCAAAACCGCCATACTAATACCGGCCTTCACTCCGTTTTGCAAGAAAAAACCCCCACAAACACGGAAAAAGACCCCCAATCAAAAGTTTTTGCTCTTTGCCCCCAAAGCGGATATAATCCCCACGCGGCATAGCCCAGAGTGAAAGAGTGAAACAAACGAAAATCGTAAAAATGGAAACATAAATTTATGGTGCAGCGGACTCGATTATACACCACACGCATTTTTGTCGCGGCATTGCTTGTTCTCTTATTTATAGGCGGCAGCGAGTGGGAAAAAAAATGTCCCATCGTCAGCAGCATTCTTTTTTTAATCGGCTGTTTCCTGGCGGGTATCGCCTCACTGGGACGACTGTGGTGTTCGGTCTATATCGCCGGCTATAAAACAAAAAACCTCATCGTTCAGGGTCCCTATTCCATCTGCCGCAATCCGCTGTATTTTTTCAGTATGCTCGGCGGCATCGGCGTGGGACTGGCGTCCGAAACTCTCACCATCCCGGCAATCCTCATAGTCGCGTTTGCTTTTTATTATCCTTTTGTCATTCGATACGAAGAACAAAATCTGCGAAATCAGTTCGGCCAGATCTACGACGATTATGTCCGCCGAACGCCGCAATTTTGGCCCAAATGGTCCCTGCTGAACGAGCCGCAAGAATATACCTTCAATCCCAAAGTTTTTAAGAAACATCTCTTCAGTACACTATGGTTCGTCTGGATGATTGGTATCCTTGAACTCATTGAAGAACTGCACGACCTTCAGCTTGTCCCGGAGTACTTCTATTTCTATTAACATAACGTTTCAACAAACAGCTTTCAGAATATCTTTTGAGGAAAATGACCGTGAGCACAAAAAAAATTACCGTCGTCGGCGCCGGCAATGTCGGTGAAACCACTGCCCACATCGCCGCCCTGCGGAATCTGGGCGACATCGTTTTGATTGACATCGTAAAAGGTCTGGCCGAGGGCAAGGCTCTCGACATCGCACAGTCCGGCGGCGTTTATCCATTTGACGGCCGCATCACCGGCACTACCGACTGGTCGCAGACCGCTGGAAGCGATATCGTCATCATCACCAGCGGCGTACCACGCAAGCCCGGCATGAGCCGCGACGACCTGCTGGCCATCAACGCCAAAATCGTCAAAAGCGTCACCGAACAAATCGTCCAATACAGCCCGCGGGCATATATCGTCGTCGTCTGCAACCCGCTGGACGTGATGGTCTATGTCGCCGGCAAAATCAGCGGCTTTGCCAAAAACCGTGTGATGGGAATGGCCGGCGCCCTTGACTCGGCACGCTTCGCCTGTTTTATTGCGCAGGAACTCAACGTCAGCATCGCCGATGTCCGCGGCATCCTGCTCGGCGGTCACGGCGATGATATGGTGCCGCTGCCGCGCTATACCTCCGTCGCCGGAGTCCCGCTGCCCGAATTGATGGATGCGGCGACGATTCAGCGGCGGGTGGACCGGGCACGCTCCGGCGGCATCGAAATTGTCAATCTGCTGGGCTACAGCGCCTATTACGCCCCCGCCGCCGGCGCCGTCCGTATGGCCGAGGCCATCCTGCACGACCAGAAAGCCATCCTGAGCTGCTGCGCCTGGTGCGACAAACAATATAATATTGGCGGAGCCTATGTCGGAGTACCGGTGATATTAGGTTCAGGCGGCGTCGAAAAAATTGTCGAACTGAAACTGACCGCCGAAGAACAGCAACTGCTCGACGCCTCCGTCGGACACGTCAAGGCCCTGGTCAAAAAAGTCGATGAGATGATTTAATGTATGACTTTCTGTTTAAGTTTTTTTATCCAATTTTGAATCTGTTTTTTAAAGGTAAAAAGGTAAAAGGAAAAGGGCAAATATACGGACAACCCGGAGGGTTGAAAATTTTTACTTTTGATTTGTAATTTTGCCTTTTGCTTTTTGCCTTTTTACTTTCCGTTAGTCTTGTTCACCTGTTCATTAAACAATTGTATCTGCATCTCAATCGCCCCAATCGCCCAGTCAATGTAATGCAGTTTGTGATACGTCTTGTGATGACCCTCTTTCATCAGGCCTTCCCGAATGGTACTCAGAAATTCTCCCTGCGTTTTCGAGTCCACGGCCGTGGGCTTCGCCGCCCAGTCTTTTAATTCCTCGTATTCATCCTGCAGCCGGGGATTCGATGCCAGTTGCGCCGCGGTCAGGTAATTACCCGGATTGATGGACAGTTGAAGCCCCTTGAGCGCCATAATCAGCGGCTCATAATTGGCCCGCCCGTCGAGACGGATAAATTTGTACTGCTGAATGATACTGACGGGCAAAAACAGCGGTTCGCTGTCGTTTTCGTCCTCGCCGGATAAATTGGGCGTACGCTTGCTCGTACGGGCAAACACCAGTTCTTCGCCGTAACGGTCCTGCCGGATTTCATCCTGGCTCATTCGTGTCACAAAAATCTGGCCCGTATTGGAAATCTGCGTCCCGCCGCCCAGAACAAAAAGACATTTGACAAAATTCAGCGGCAGCACCGTCTGATGACCAATTTGATCCCTGCGCAGTTGAAAAGACAAGTGCAGGCTGTGCGGACGGATGGGATAAAACGCGACAACTTCACGAATCAATTGACTGAGAATACACGGGTCCGCCGTAGCGGGTTTGGACACTTCGCCCGCGATATTCAGCCGGCCCGGTGCAACCTCGAAAAAGCCGCACTGTCCCGGAGAAAAATCGCCCGTATGGTCATCGATATACCCCCCCAGCTTCCACGTCAGAATATCCAGCACAAATTTGTGAAACCAGCGGAAACCGTCAAACTCCGGGTCTTTATCAGAAACGTTTTTCATCACGGCACGATAGCCCAGGTTGCTGAATTCCATTTCCGCGCCCATCGGAATCAGCCCCGGCTGAAGATTGTGGCGAATGATTTGCAGACTGCTGTGAACAACGCGGGCGTCAAACATATTGTCCGCGGCACTGACGGCATACTTGACATAATCCAGTAAATCATATTTCCCCGTCGGAGGCATCGTTTCTAAGCACTTATTGATTACCATATCGACAGTCGCCGCGTTGGCATTGAGCATACGCAGTGCTATCAAAAGCGACACCGTCCGCGTATAATACCGCATCGAATTGACCAGCCGGTCCAGCTCAAAACGGAATCGAAACTGCAGGTTGTGCTCAAACTGATTCAGCAGCACCTGTTTGACGACAAGGCTCAGATAATTCGTGATATAGGGCTTGAGCAAATCGTTGCCGAACGACCATTCCAGCGACGGTATTGGCCGATTCAATTCATGTTCAAGATAGAAATCACTTACCGCGTCGTGACCGAGATGACTAACCACCAGGTCACGTTCCGTCGTGCCTATCAGTTCCCGCCGAGCTCGCCGCTCCACATCGGCATCATGAGACATCTCACCGGGACGCGTGTGCTTGTCAAAAAAGTTCTCAATTCGCTTACGGAGCCATAATTCGTGAATCAGATTGACGTGAAACCGGTCGCCGAAATGTTTTTTCATGTCCCGTTTGCGGCTCAGATACGCCTGCGCCTCAAGGGGACCGCCGGCCGTATGAACCATCACGGCCTCGCGCGTGTATAGGCGGCCCTCATACTTGTCAATGACTGCCATCGCTGCGGCCGGGATGTGATGAATCACAATGCCCTGGACTTTCGAATCCGGCACCTTCACGGCGTAAAAATACACGTTGTCCGGACTGACACGACGGTACCCGTCCAGCAGCGCCAACTCCGCAAACAGTACCTGCGGCTCATCCACACGCGACGGTTTAAGTGTAAATAACAAACCACACACCGATTCAAAAATCGTCGGTTCACGCAGTGAACCATAAACGAATAAATTATAAAATTTCGGTTCTGTTGATTTCGGCGTCATAAGCAATAAAAAATCAAGAGTCTAAGCGTGTCTCTTTTCTCTGGTCTCTAATCTCTGGTCTTTTTTAATGCACGATTCGGCTCACGTGCGAATGAATCATCGTCAGAATCTCATAACAGATGGTATCGGCCAGTCCGGCCAGAGAATAAACTCCGCAGACCGAATCGTGTCGGTTATCAATGACCGTCACCATCTGCCCCAGCGACACATTCGGCACCTCCGTCACATCCAGAATCACCTGGTCCATACACACCCGCCCGATGACCGGCACCGCCGTTTCCCCGATTTTCATTTTGGCCCGATTGGAGAAACACCGCCGGTAACCGTCGGCATAGCCCAGATAAACGATGGCCGCCGTGGTGGGACGGGCGGTAATAAAAGACTTTCCGTAGCCGACCGGATAACCGGACGGGATAGTATTCAACTGCGTAATCGGCGCCTGCAATTTCAATATCGGCGTCAGTTTCACCGGCGGATTTTTCATCGGACGCGAATAATACCCGTACATCGAAATCCCGCAGCGAACCATACCATAGTGAGCCTGCGGAATTTTAAGCGTCCCGGCGCTGTTGCAGGCGTGAATCGTAATATCACCGCGGTCCTTGAGACGATGCTGTTCCAGAAATTTCTCGAACCGGAACAGTTGTTCGTAAGCGTAGGATAAATCCTCATCGTCCGCCGTCGCAAAATGCGTCATCACGCCCGCCAGCCGGACATTCGGACAATCCGCCAGCCGTTGGAAAACCGTTTGACAAAGTCCCTCTTCCAGGCCGCACCGCCCCATCCCCGTTTCAACGTTCAGATGCAGCGGGATGCGCAGCGACGTACATTTCAGCACACGGCTGACGTACTCTAATCCTTCCAGCGAAGACAGTTCGCAATGAAATCCGTACCGGGCGCATAGCATTATCTGTTCCGGTGTGTACGCCGGATTCACCGGCTCAAGAATCAATATCGGCTTGCCCTCCGTTATCGGCTCGATATGTATCGCCTCATAAAATGTCGCCACTGCGAAGGCATCCACATAGCTCTTCAGAATGCCCACAATCTCATCGATGCCGTGACCGTAGCCGTTGGCTTTGACCGCCGCGCAGAATTTCGTCCGCGCAGGACAGAATGTCCGCAGGTTGCGAACGTTGTTCAGCAAATCCGCCGAATAAATATGCGCCTGCAAGTCCGGCCGAATCAGCGGCTGCAAACAAGACTTCTCCATACACTCAGCTTTCCCTGTGTATCAGTTTATATAGATGAAATAATTCCCGAAATGCACGCATAATGACACGAAGACTCGCTCCCGTAGGCCTGCCCGCCACACGCGGATAGTGGTGCACCCCTTTCTGAACGATTGTGCATCCTTTTCGCGCGGCCCGCGCCAGAACTTCCGTATCAATCAGCGCGCCGGTGCTGACAAGGTGCATTCCCTCAAAAACGCCGCGGCGGTACAGCTTAAACGCGCAATCAATGTCCCGAAGTCTCAGGCCGAACAGCAAACACACCAGCCGCGTCCAGCAAAACGCATTGAATTTGCGTATCAGACCTTCCTGACGGTTAAGACGATAGCAGCTGACAATATCATGCCGGTCTATCAGCGGCAGAATATCGGCCAGCTCCGCTATGTTAAACTGGCTGTCGCCGTCGGTATAAAAAACAAGCTCCTTTGTCGCCGCGCGAAAACCCGATTGCAGCGCCAGTCCGTATCCGAGATTAACCGGATGATGGACAACACGCACCTGCGGGATTTCCCCCGCCAGGCGATCCGCGATCCCGGCCGTATCATCACGACTCCCGTCATTGACGATAATCACCTCAAAATCGTCCGTCAGCTTTTCCAAAACAGAAACGCTCTTACGCGTCAGCGACTCCACCGTCGCCTGTTCGTTAAAGCACGGAAAAAACACGCTGATGGAATACCGCTTCGAAGAGCGTGTCGTTTGTGTCGGGTCGTTCACCATAAAGCATAGCCGGAAAAAGTCTCTTTTTCCACTTTGAACCGTTCAGCCTTCCGGGCCATTTCCTCCCTACGGTCCGGCTGGAATTGCGACAGGTAATCCGCCGCTCTCCACGCCGCATAAAGCCGGTCGGCATAGCCGTTCTGACGACGATACTGTTCTATATGAAGCTCGAAATCAGCTAAGTAGGCATCGACCTGCTGAACCACCATCGCCGTTTTTTTGATTGCCGTACCGATGTTTACCAGAGTATCAAATGTGATCGGAGCAGGACACAGATGAAATGCATCCACCGCCGCCTGCTCCAGTTTGCCTGCCAGCGCCGACGAATATTGTTCGGGAATCAGATGACACAGGGTCAAATCCTGGGCCACCGGATTCGGAAATTTCGCCTTGCCGGACAGAATGTCATCGATAAGCCGCTGACCTTGTACTGTCCGAATATCGACCATCATAAGTTGATAGGAATCATAATAAGCCGTCTTCCAGTGGCCGGAATATCGCAGGGCGTTTGTAAAGTAATATCCCGATAGATAATCCTTCTGTTCGAAACTATAGGACAGTTCGCTGCGCGGAATCAGAATCACCCATACTCCATATTGACCGAGTTGCTGCTCAATCCACTCGGTCATAGGGCGGTAGTCCGCCTCCGACGGTTTTTTGCCGGGTTGATGTACTCTCTGCGCCGCAGGTCCCCCGTAGTAGATATACTGCCACAACTGAAATTTATCATGGTTATACGCCGCCTGGGCGCGCCCATCCATAAACAGCTTCAGCGGAATCTCGCCTGTTTTCGGGTCGGGTTTCTGACCAAATGCGATGGCGCCGCCTTCCGTCCAGTAATTGAACATCCGTCCCGAAAGGTGGTTCGCGTTGATAAATTTGCAGACATCGATTGGTTTGACATTCGACGCCGTCATACGCATAAACACGGAATGATAGACGGAATCCTCAGGCCACGGGTCAAGATAGATTTTTTTGAACTCCAGCCCCCAGAATACCCCACACCCCAATGCAAATAAACCATATAACGCCAGAGCTCCGTTTTGAAGCCACACCGGTGGAGTCATTCGCTCCAGATTCCCGCCCTGACGATAGCGAATTCGCGCCGTGATTGCATCCCAAGCCTGCTGAAGCAGAAGAAAAATCATCGGACAGGCCACCGACCCCGCGATCGCGACAAATCGCCGGGACTGGGTCGCCATATAGGTTGTCAGCAGGGCAATCGCCAGCATCGGCAAATCTATCTTCGGCCATTCTTTATATCCCCGTTCAATATCCGCCGGTTTGGCCTTCTTGCCGAAATCTATCCGCGGACGAAGCTTTTGACTCACAAGCCACACCCCAAGAGCCGCGAAAAACAAAATGCACATTGCCCCGAAAACCGTGGTGTCGCCGACTCCATTGGGCAGTCCTTTGTCGAGAAATGCAAACGCTGGACGCCATTCTTTTACATTCCGCCACGATGCGGCGTGCTCACTAATGCTGATTTCAAACGTATGCGTCAGGTTCGTCAGATGATACGGGTTAAAAATAATCATGGCTATAAAAGATGCAATGGCCGCATAGCATATCGTCAGCAGATTACGGAACGGAATCTTCACAAGCCGGTTTCGTGACATCATGGAAATCAGATGCAGCCCGACAAAGGGAACCATCATCATATACACATAGATATAGCCGCCGTGAAAATTGGCCCACAGAACCACCATCGGAACCATCAGCCAGATAGTTCGGATATTTTTATATACCGCCAGCGCCAGAATCAGCAGAAACAGCGGCACAAAAAAATTCGACCAGCACGCCGGCCGAATATCGAAAAACGTCCGACCCACCACCATTGCCAGGCATGATGCGGCCGCCGCCGGCAGCGGACAGACCCCCATCACGCGTCCGTATGCATAGACCACGTATGCCGTGGCGAAAAACAACGCGAATTTCCACACCACCAGCATATTATAGTTCGGATTGTCTTCGCTGCCGAATAAATGCACCAGCTCATAAAAGACAACGTGTGTCAGCCAGTTCTGGTTAATCCAGCCGGTGGGATGAATCGTGCGGATGATGCCGTGTGTCCATTGCGGCCAGTCTTTTAATTGTTCATCGCTGGGTCCCGCTTTATGCGAGTTAAAGCTGAACGGCTCGACCGGTTTGACGCCGTGGTTGGCGTGATGCCGCCCGCAGGCCAGCGCAACCCACGTATCGCCCGCCGCAACCATGTGGGTCGAACTGTAAAAAGCAAATACCGCAATGCCCGCCCATACAATGATGGCGGTAAATTTTTTTAAACTTGCTTTTTGTTCCGGCTCGTTCATCTCTGCCATTCGCCAGACCTTTCTCTTTTTGCCCAATCAAGGTCATAAACTTGTATTTTTATCAAAATCTTCACATAGGTCAAGCGAAATCATTTGGACAATTGCCTCAAGTCTTTATACAATTTCACTTTACAGGAAAATAACGATGAAGCCGACCGAACAAAAATATGAATTATCAGAAACCGCGTACAAAAACGCATGCCGCGTCATCCCCGGCGGAGTCAACTCGCCCGTCCGCGCCTTTCGTGAAGTCGGCATGACGCCATTGTTCATCCGCTCGGCCCGCGGCAGCCGCATTGTTGACATCGACGGCAGCGAATACATCGACTACGTCGGCTCATGGGGCCCGATGATTCTCGGCCACGCACATCCCGCCGTCGTCAAGGCCGTCCAGGATGCCGCCGCAAATGGAACCTCCTACGGCGCGCCCACCGAAGCCGAAACTCAACTGGCGGCGCGAATTATTCACGCCTTCCCCTCTATTCAAAAAGTCCGCTTAGTCAGCAGCGGCACCGAAGCCGTGATGACCGCCGTGCGTCTCGCCCGTGCCTTCACCAGCCGCGATTTAATCGTCAAAATGATTGGCTGCTACCACGGCCACAGCGACAGTATGCTCGTCAAGGCCGGCTCCGGCGCTGCCGAACTCGCCGCCGCTTCCAGCGCAGGCGTCCCCGCCGAACTCGCCGCCAAAACCATCGC
Source organism: Planctomycetota bacterium (assembly GCA_016873215.1). Taxonomy (GTDB): domain Bacteria; phylum Planctomycetota; class Phycisphaerae; order Sedimentisphaerales; family Anaerohalosphaeraceae; genus Anaeroglomus. The sequence goes on along the minus strand of VGXU01000046.1, from coordinate 8,475 downwards.
CATTTCTTATAATGATTCCGACGCTCTCAAACTGGCCTTTACAAAATACCCCGCCAAAATCGCCGCCGTCCTCGTCGAACCCGCCGCCGCCAATATGGGCGTCGTCCCCCCCCTGCCCGGCTGGCTTGAAACAATCCGACACCTCTGCGACGAAAACAAAACCGTTCTAATCTTCGATGAAGTCATCACCGGCTTTCGTATTGCCCCCGGCGGCGCACAGCAGCTTTATAATATCCGCGCAGACTTGACCTGCCTCGGTAAAATCGTTGGCGGCGGCCTGCCTTGTGCCGCAATCGGTGGACACAAGAAAATTATGGATTTGCTGGCCCCGCTCGGCCCCGTCTATCAGGCCGGCACGCTCAGCGGAAACCCGCTGGCCGTCGCCGCCGCCAACATCACCCTCGAAATTCTCAAAGACCCGTCCATTTATGAAACGCTCGAACACCGCGGCGCCGCCCTTCAACAGGGTCTTTCTCAAGCCGCCAAAAAAGCTGCCGTCAGCCTGACCATAAACCGCGTCGGCTCCATCCTCAGTTGCTTTTTCACACAAAATCCCGTGAAAAATTTCGATGACCTCAAATCATCCAATGCGGAAAAATTCAAACAATTCTTCGCCCGCATGCTTCAACAAGGCATTTATCTCGCCCCCAGCGCATACGAGGCCATGTTTATTTCCCTCGCCCATTCGCAGGAAGATGTTGAAAAAACCGTCGAGGCCGCCTATAATGCCCTCATCTCAATAAAGAAAATTGGATAATGGACAGGTGGCACGGTCAACTGGGTGCCTTGCCCACGCTTGCGTGGGCAGGATAAGTTTGGCCGTGGAGACGACAAAATAACAGGAGAATAAAATGATGGAACAGAACCCGAACACCAAAACTCCGGATTTGATTGATACCACGGATTGCCTCGAAGCCATCGACGCAATCCGCTCAACGAAAAATTTTCTCTTCGTGCTGATCATACTGTGCCTGTTAGTCACCGGCGGCATCTTCGCCCTTGACCGCACCGACCGTATTGACCGCACGGCCTACAGCTCCTGCAGCATCTGCCCAATGGCCCCCGCAACCCCCGGGTGCTGCATAGCGACAAAACAGCCCGCCGCACAAACTCCGGCACTGGCTCCTAAAGCTGCCGACGTCAACGAACCGGCCAAGACCGTTGCCAAACAACCAGACGGCAGCGACCCCAACGCCGAATTTCTCACCAAAGTCAAAGACCTCTTCGATTCCGCCGGCCAAAACGCTGCACAAAAACAACTCCCCGCCATCCTGCGACTTCGACCCGCCTGCAAAGACGTGGCCCTAACTCTCAAAACCTGCAACTTCATCCTCGTCCTGGCCGCGACAATGTACTGCCTTATGCTTCTGATGAGCCTCAAAATTTCGCTGACCGGCAGGCTCGGCGGCATCAGTCATATCTGCCGCGCCTTCTTCCTTTCGCTGTTTGCTCTCGTCATCCTGCTGCCCTGGCAAGTACTTCTGCCCGGCGTCGTCGCCGGCGCCATTTATACCCCCCACGAACTTCTCTGCCAATGGCATGCCAAAACGCAAATCTCCACCTTCTGGCTGGTGCTCTGCTATCTGCGTTTCGCCGGGCTCTGGCTGCTCGTAGGGATAGTATTGATTGCCGCGCAGCTTCGCGCGAGAAAATGGACCAAGGCCACCTTGCGCAGACTCGGCCTCGTGCGATAAATCCGGATTGTTAAAATTTGCAAGGGTGGGCTTTCGACCCACCTTTTTTATTTCTTTTTGGTTTCGTGTTTTGTTTCTGCTATTCCATCTTGCGGATGCGAACCTCAATATCTTTAGCGCCCTTCATCAATTCAACCAGCGTCTTCGTATCCGTCTTCCCGTAATGATACGGATACAAAATCTTCGGGCTAAATGTCCTCGCCGCATCCGCAACCATTTCCGGCGTCATCGTATAAGGCAGATTCATCGGCAGAAACGCGATATCAATATTTTTCAGCGCCTTCATCTCCGGCGTATTTTCCGTATCCCCCGCCGCATAGACCCGCGTTTTCCCGAACGTGATAATATACCCGTTGCCCTCGCCTTTGGGATGATACGGCCCGCCGTCCGGCCGCTGATTCACAATATTATACGCCGGCACCGCATCGACCTCAAATCCCAGAACTTTCCGCTTCTCATCGTTTTTCATTACGACCCCATCGGGAATTTTCTCAAGGCAATCTCCGGCGATGATAATCTGTGTTCCTTCCTTTCGAATGGCATTCACCGCCTTAACATCCAGATGATCATAGTGGTTGTGAGTAATCAGAATTGCATCCGCCTTCGGCAGCTTCGAATAATCCGCCGCCTTCGTCCACGGGTCGATATGAATCACCTTGCCCCCGCATTCGAACATCAGTGTCGCATGACCGATAAACGTAATCTTCAGTTCGCCGGCATCCGTCTTGAAAACGTCACGCTCTAAACGATTGGGGTCTGCTTTTTCCATCGCCGATACCTCCATGCCGAAAACCATCGCCGCCGCGAAAAATACTCTCGTTGCCGTTTTCATTTTCGCCCCTTTCTGAATTTACAATTGGCAATATGTAATTGACAATTATTTCACCGCCGCCGACTCAATAACCACCGGCGTCACCGGCACAGCCTCATGTATCCCGACCGTATGCGTCGGCACACTGACGATGGCATCCGCGACTTCCATTCCCTTGACCACCCTGCCGAATACGGCATAGCCTCCCCGGCCGGGACCCGCGTAATTCAGCGGCACATTATTATTCACGTTAATGAAAAACTGGCACATCGCGCTGTCCGGCGATGACATACGGGCCATTGCTATCGTCCCGCGCTCATTCTTCAGCCCGTTGGTCGCCTCATTTTTAATGGCCGCATTGGTCGCTTTGAGAGTCATATCCGCCGTCATTCCGCCGCCCTGAATCATAAAGCCGGGAATGACGCGATGAAAAATGGTGCCGTTATAATGTCCCGACTTGACGTATTGCAAAAAGTTCGCTACCGTAATCGGCGCCTTGTCCGGATACAACTCAATATCAATTTCGCCCCGCAATGTCTTCAGGACGACAATCGGATTTACCTGTACCGCTGCCGCCGCCGGCTTGGCCGTCTCAACTACCGGCTGTGGCAAAGCAGTCGTTTCCACTTTTGGCGCCACAATCGCCTGTTCCTGAACCGCCGCGGGCTTTTCCGTTTCCGTTGTCTGCGATTTCACGGGTACCATAGGGGCTGTTTTCTTCTCACACGCCGACAAGAATACCATCCCAACCATAACCAACGCCAAAACCATCCGTTTCATAGCTAACTCTCCTAAACAAAAACCATGTGTCACTTTTGATATACCGCAACTTCCCGCTATTTTAAACCTTCACCTAAATTTGTCAAATACCCTTCTTCCGGCCCATGGTTTTCGCCGCTTTCAAATTCCCCTCTGTGAATTTGATAATATCATTCATCATACCCACGGTCTGGACCGGATATTTCCCCACGGCCGATTCCGCCGAAAGCATCACAAAATCAGTACCGTCGATAATGGCATTGGCTACATCCGTCACCTCGGCGCGGGTCGGGCGGAGATTGTCCGTCATGCTCTCAAGCATCTGCGTGGCGGTGATGACTAACTTCCCGGCAAGGTTGCATTTCTTTATGATCATTTTCTGAATAATGGGTATCTGATAAATGGGCAGCGACACACCCATATCGCCGCGCGCTATCATAATGCCGTCTGAAACCCCAATGATCTCGTCAATATTTTTTATACCTTCTCTATTTTCAATCTTGGCGATAACCCGGCACCGCGAGCCTGCACCAAGCACCTTTCGCACAGCCAGAATATCCTTCTTCGTACGCACAAACGATTGCGCGATATAGTCAACGCCGTGCTTTTCGCAAAACAGAATATCCTCTATATCCTTCCGGCTTATAGCGCCGAATTCAAGCCGGGCATCCGGGATATTGACGCCCTTATGCTCCTTCAGAAGACCGCCGACCGTCACCTTTGCCTTCAGGCTGTTTTTGGCCCGCCCGGTCACTTCCAACGCGATATTGCCGTCATCGATAAAGATAGCCTGCCCGTTCTTAATCGTGCCAAGCGACCCCCGGTAATCAAACGGTATCGTTTCGCGCGTACCCTTTATCGTTTGCTGGGTAAGCCGCAAGGTCTGATTCTTTTTAAGTTCCACCGGCCCGGCAAGATCTCCTATCCGTATGCGGTGACCCTGGAGGTCTCCAAGAAGCCTTATGCACCGGCGGTACTTGCCATTTAAACGTCGGATGAGCATTATTCTATGGAGCATATCCTCCGGCGTACCGTGGGAAAAATTCAGCCGCCCCACATCCATCCCGGCCTGCATCATCTTTCGAAGTACCGTCTCGCTCGACGACGCCGGCCCAAGCGTACAAATTATTTTGGTTCGAACCATAATATTCCTTCTTAATTCTAAGTTCTCAATTTTTTACGTTTTCCACATCCGATTCAAATGGGTATTTGAAACCCCACTGTTTGCGTATGGCGTCCATAGTCTGCACGATAGCCAGCGATTCGTCCAGCGGCATCAGGGCGTTTTCACCCCGGCCTTCGCGCAAATCCCGACAAGCCGCCTTAATCTCATATACAAAGCCGTTATCATGGCTTGGCAGTTCAATCAATTGCTCGCTTTTGCCCGGCCGAACCAGCGTCAGCTTATTGCCGCGCCACCACCCACGATGCAGCCGGATCATCCCTTCGGTACCCATAATCGCCGCCTCCTGAGTCGTCTCGGTCTGCAGGGCCGAATACATCACCGCAAGCCGGCCCTGGTCAAAAGTAAGAATCATGGCATTTTGCTCGTCAATCCCGGTCCGGCCGAAAGAACCGGCGCTGTGGATACCCAGAGGCTTGCCGAATACCATCGAAGATAACGCCAAAGGATAGACCCCGACGTCGAGCAGCGCGCCGCCGGCAAGATACGGGTCGATTAGCCGTTGTTTTTCCTCCGCCCTATCGCTGCAACGAAAACCGAAATCCGCAGCCAGCATTCGCACTTCGCCGATGGCGTTGTCCGCCAGCAGCTCCCGCACCTTATCCATCAGCGGCAAAAACCGCGTCCACATCGCCTCCATCAGAAAACGTTTTTTCGCCCGGGCACAGTCGATCATTTCGCGCCCCTGACGGGCATTGACGGCCAGAGGCTTTTCGCAGAGAACGCCCTTGCCGGCATTGAGACACAATATCGTGTTCTCCGCGTGAAGATGATGCGGCGTGGCGATATAGATGATATCCAATTCCTTATCGTCGGCCAGCTTTTGGTAGCTGCCGTACCGGCGAGGAACGTGCCAGGCATCGCCGAACGCATTGGCATTTTCGTCGGTGCGCGACCCGACGGCGGCAAGCTCGGCCTCATCGACACACTTTAACGCATCCGCAAATTTAGCCGCGATGCTCCCGCACCCAAGAATACCCCATCGAATTTTATCAGCCATCCCGGCCTCCCGTTTTATTATAAAACCCGCGACAGTAAATCGTCAATTAGATAGCCCCGTCAACTCAAAGGGTAAGTATTTGAAATTGTTTTTCGCCTTACCCTGTATCGATGCCATAAAGATAGAATCATATAAATAACGACCGTGTAGAAAAAAACACCATAAACCCACAACCACGGATTTAATTCAATGAAGCTTTCGCGGCCACGCAGTTGCCATTCAAACCCAAGGTTAGCTAAGACCCATAATAGAAACCCCGGGGGAATAGCAACAACTAAACCAACCCAATCCAGCAATTCGCAGATCGGTCGGAAAAACGCTGGACAACCAACATTGTAAAAAAGATAAGCATTGCCTACAAGAGTGCCAACAAGAAAAGTAGATAGGACAAATGAAATAAGAAGTCTGAGAAACCGCGGATAGTTGCCAATTATTTTCATTTCTTTTTCTTCCAACCTCATTTTATTCAGTCGCATCGCAGTTCGGTCACGTCAAGGTAAATATAAGGATCGGGGTAAATTTAGCGATCAACATTACCTATGACTATCATTTGGGTCGGATTTGAGGATTTCTCCACCTGCTTTTTGTTGACAATTAGAGGCCCTTTTGTGATGCATCCGATCAATTTCGCTGCGGCTCCGCTGACCGCAATGTCAGCGTGACTGCCGGGAGCATAGTAGTTTATATTGAAGGCGCGAACCTCGCCGCGATTGATCTGCAGGCCGTTGCCATGGTGAAAAGCATGTAATCCCTGCAGGCACAACTGGCCTCCATCGACTTGAGCAAGTGTATCCGGCGATCCCCAAACCAGGGTATTGATGAGGCGTGCCGTCCCCCCAAAGCCTGCTCCTAATTTGATAGCAACTTTATCCTGGGATGACATGGCGACCAGTTCGGAATTGATCATGTCAATTCTGCCGCTGCCGTGCTCAAAAAAGACGCCTACCTTGGATCCATCCGTACCGTGGCCATGGACAATACAATCCTCGGGACCTTTACCGCCCTGCTGTGTGAAATGTATGCCGTAAAGCGAGCCATACACAAAGTTCTGAAAGAGCAATTCCTTGCTGCAGTTGCCCACCCATAACGCATCCAGATTCTCCTTCTGATAGTTCCACAGGTCTCTGAAAGATCTCCTGCCCGCTCCCGGCCTGTTTTGGAAGAAGGGACTTTTCTCATTACAGCGGTTCCAGTAGTGAGGATTAAACTGCGTGTTGCGAACCTCGCCCTGTGAGCTGGAGCCGCCAACGGCGACACCGACACCCAGCGGCGAACCGGACAGATAGTCAATATAATGCCGGTGACATGGATTCGTCATCAGATCCAGAAAACAATATGGATTGGCGCAGTTGACGTTAATCACATAGAGGTCTTCTCCGTTTCCCTGAATGAGGTATGGGTATTTCTTTACATCCTGAATATCCTGCTCAGGGTAGTTAAATGAAAGCCCACGCAGTCCGGCGCGACCGTGCACCGTGACGGCGGGACCTCGTCCGGTGCCGGGATAAACGTGCAGCAAGCTCCCGTTGCCAATGGTGTGGTGCGGTACATCATGGATACCTCGCAATTCGACTCCGCTCGGCACAGACAAGGAGCCGCGCAGGATATAATCTCCGGCCGGGACAAATACAATACCGCCGCCGTTTTTCCCGGCGTAATCCAGCGCCTTTTGCAGGGATAGAGTATCGTCTTGCTTGTCGTTTCCGTTTGCACCCCAGAGAGCATCAGTAACCACATACAGAACATCTTTTGCCGGACGCATGATGCGAGTCTGGTTCCCGTCGTATTCGGGGAAGGCCTCCATCTTGACGGGAGCACTGGTAATTTTTAATTTTCCGGACGGCATATTACTTTTAATCCAGGGGGGGACTCTGGCAAAGGTGGTGTCGATCAGTGAAGCCCCCTTGACAATGGAACCGAATAAAATACGCGTATTCGGATCCGGCAGTTGGGAATCCGTCATCGCCAATACACCATCGGCCACATGGATCTCTCCATTTGTCACCCGGCTGTTTTGAATAATGAAGTTGCCGGCGCCAAGAGAATGCAGCGCAAGAGCGGCTGAAACCTGACAGTTACTCAACAGGATAGCTGCATTAAATTCTTTCCCGATTCTGAAACCGTAATCAATGCCTTCAAAGGTGCATTTTGAAAATACCATTCCAAAGGGATTGGTTTCCTCAACATGGACGGCGGTTTTACAGTTTCGAATGATTAAATTGTAGAACTGTGCATTGGCCGCGCCGCGGGCGCCTCGGGTTATCAGATAGCCTTGGTTGTATCCGTCGATGCTGACGTACGAGACATATTCCCAGTCGCTGCGTTCCATGTGCACCGCCGTACCATTGGCCAGCAGCCATGACGCAAAATCAGCTTTTGGCGATGGAGCATTAGCTAAACCGCTCTGGCACCAGTAGTCCGGGGAGAAATGGACGTTCTCAAGGCGACCAATATCTGTAGTCGAATCATACCGTATCCCGACCTTAAGGGGTGTTCCGTATACATTGTGCACATAGTGCAGCTCATTGCCTCTCGGGCCGATCCGAATGCCATGGTAGGGATTAACCAATGTCAGATTCTCGAATGTTGCGTTGTCCCCGTCCTTCTGCACCAGACAATAGGGATAAGGAACGATATCTTTTGCATCCTGCTCGGGATACCAAAAAGACATGTCCTTTACTCCGCCGCAGTAGTCAACAGTTATAAAGGGTGTCCCGTCGGTTTGACCTCGTCCGGCGTAAACCATCAGGATCGTACCGCGGGTGGCGAGATTCTCCTGAGTCGGCGCCGCCCACTCGCCGCGCAAGGTCACGGACACCGGAATCCGCAGCGTACCCTTAATAACGTAACGGCCCTGAGGGACAAACACGGTTCCCCCGCCGGCGTCCCTCATGCTGTCCAGGGCCTTCTGAAAAGATTCTGTACAATCCTGTCGGCCGTCGGCTTTGGCGTCAAAATCCAAAACATTAAAACCGGCTACCACCGTATCCGCGGTCGGATAATTAGTTTTAATAATCTTCCACGAAAC
>VGXU01000045.1 GCA_016873215.1 Planctomycetota bacterium | reverse complement strand
ACGCAGCTACGTTAGCGAAATACGGTAGCCTTGCATGGTAACAAAGATGAAAATAGTATGGGATAATTCGTTACAGCTACTATCTTATACAAAAGATATTTTGGTATTGAAAATAGGGAGTACTTTAGACACAGATGACGTCGGATAACTGTCGTGCCGCGGTGGCGTTTGATGATTCTCAGGCCGCGGTTCATTTGCTGGAGTCGTTCCGTGTCAAACCCTCTATTACGGCGGTTATCATTGATACCGCTGCCAAGGAGGAATTCGCCGTTTACCGCCGTAAAGGAACGACGCCGGGGAATCATCTGCATCTGTCCAAGGATGGATGGTGGGTTACTGCGGACCGGATTGTTGTTCAGCAGAATATTGTTCTGGATGGAGAAGTTCTGGGGCGTGTGATTCTATGCTCGGATTTGTCGCCGTTGACGTCGAATTTGCGATGGAATGCAACGATTCTTCTGGGCGTGTTCGGGTTTGCGTTCTTTGTGGGATATTTGTTATTGTCGCGTCTGCAGCGGCTGATTTCCAAGCCGATTTTGTCGCTGACGGAAACGGCAAAAGAGGTTTCGAATCGCAAGGATTATTCGGTTCGGGCGTATAAATACTATAACGACGAAGTCGGCGTTCTGATTGAGACATTCAACCAGATGCTGATTCAGATTCAGAAGGAAATGTCCGAACGGCGACAGGCTGAAGAGGAATTGCGTAAGCACCGGGATCACCTGGAAGAGATCGTGGATGAACGAACCGGCGAATTAAAATTGGCCAATCAGCGGCTAAAGGTATCGGCCGAGCGAGCGAATCTTCTGGCCAAACAGGCCGTGCAGGCCAATAAGGCCAAGAGCGAATTTTTGGCCAATATGAGCCATGAAATCCGCACGCCGATGAACGCCATTCTGGGTTTTGGGGAATTACTGAGTGAGGAAGTGCTGGCGCCGGAACAGAAAAAATATGCGGATGTCATTTTGTCCAGCGGCAAGAGCCTGCTGCAGATTATTAACGATATATTGGATTTCTCAAAGATTGAGGCCGGCAAGCTGAAAACGGAAATCGTGGATTGTTCGCTGACCCAGATGCTGGAGGAGATAGAATCGCTGTTTCGTCCGATGTGCAAACAGAAGAATCTTGAGTTTGATATTCTGTATTGCAGTGAAATACCGCAAATGATTCGCACCGACCCCACTCGTCTGCGGCAGTGCGTGGTCAACCTGCTGGGCAATGCGATTAAGTTCACCGAGAAGGGGCATGTTTATCTGGATGTGAGCTTGGAAACGATTGAGCGTACGCCATTTATTCGTTTTGATGTGGAAGATACGGGCATCGGTATATCCCAGGAAAAACAACAGGTCATTTTTGACCCCTTTACGCAGGCGGATGGCAGTCATACCCGCAAGTTCGGCGGCACAGGGCTTGGCTTAACCATTACCAAGCAGATTGTCGAATTGCTGGGAGGCCGGATTTTTGTTCGCAGTGAAGAGGGTCGAGGTTCCGTGTTCACGATAGAGTTGCCGGTTGGCACGGACGTGAATCAGCAGCCCAAAATAAACCGGTATGATACGATGGAGCAATTACAGAAGCAGGAAAATGTTTCGTCGCTGCCTCTGTCCGGGCGTATATTGGTGGCTGAGGACGCCAAGGCTAATCAGGCGCTGATTCGGATTCTGCTTGAGAAAATGGGATTTGAGGTAATTCTGGTCGAGGATGGCCAGCAGGCGGTCGAGCGTGTCAGCAAGGATACATTTGATATTATTTTAATGGACATGCAGATGCCGGTGATGAATGGCTACGATGCCACGCGTCGAATTAAAGCGATGGGGGTTCCGACGCCCATTATTGCCGTAACCGCTCATGCGATGAAGGGTGACGAGCAGAAATGTATTGACGCCGGTTGCGATGGTTATCTCACAAAACCCATCGATCGAAATAAAATGGAACAAGTTATCCGCAAACATCTCAATAAAAAACAGGTTCTACAGCCTCAGTCTAAATAATCATAACCATCGCTCGCAAATAGAGATACATTTTTTTGAAAAATATTTAAAAAATGATTGACTATACATATTATGTGATACATAATATGTATAGTAATACACAAAGAAAGGGAACGTTATGAAATATGAACGGGAGTTATTGAAAGGCGTGGCGCCTGTGGTGGTTTTGGAGATTTTGTCGCGGGGCCGGATGTATGGGTATGAATTGAGCGAAGCGGTGGAATCTCGCAGCAAAGGGCTGCTGAATCTGGGCAGGGGGACACTGTACCCCTTGTTGTATAACCTTGAGGCCAAGAGACTGATTGTCGCCGAGTGGGAGGAAGCCGAAAACGGCCGCAAACGACGGTACTATTCCATCACCAGCGATGGCAAAGGGGAGTTGGCGCGACAGAAAGAACAGCTTATGAGCCTGCGGGACGCAATCGGGCTGGTGTTTGGGCTGGGCGGACTGGCAACGGCGTAAATTAACCTTCTCTTTCCTTCGGTGTACTCTTCCTTTGGCAGAGTTAGAGTTTATTGGATTGACAGGAGCCCGATTATGAAGGTGTTTATCAAGATACTGAAAATCATTCTTGGAATTATACTGGGATTACTGTTCAGCTTACTGACGATTGTTGGTCTGGATGCTATTTTGCCCAGTGAGAATCCTTTTAGCCGCGCTCGAGTGAATCTATGGCTGTTGGCAGTTATTATTGCCGGTTGGACCTTTTTCTTTTTGTGGCTGATGATGCGATGGAAAACGAGCCTGAAAGGGATTCAGACAGAAGGAATTGATTCTCTGCCTTTGTCTATATCTGAACTGATCGACGGAATCATTGACGCGATGAAATACCGCCGGAGCGTGCGGGCTGAGGTGCGGCAGGAACTAACGGATCACTTTACTGATGCGCTGGCCCAGTGTGCGGATGAGCAGGACAAACTCAAGCGGGCAGAGGAGCTTATTGGGGAATTCGGGGATGCCAAACTGCTGGCGGTACTGATCCGCCGAGGCAAAAAACGCTGCCGGCCATTGTGGAAAACGATGCTGGTGCGGATGTTTCAGGCAATTGGCATACTGTTTTTGCTGCTGGTTTTTTATGTCGGCTGGTTTTTTAGCGGCAAGCCCGTCATTACGACCAATTATGTAGCCGAGTTAAACCAACTGGTTCAGCCTCTTGCTGATGACAATCAAAACGCAGAGCCATTATATCGAGAGGCGGCTGTCTGCTACAAGAAGCCCGATGTAAATGAGTTTGATCTATCGCTTCGACCTTTGTCTTCTTTAGATGAAAATGAACTCCAGGTAATTGAAAAATGGATTGTGGATAATCAGAAGGCAATGGAACTAATCCGGCTTGGAACGGAGAGACAGTATTATTGGCAAACTTATACTACTACTACCGAAAATATCAAAAAAGAAACGATTCCTTCAATGATAGGCATTAGAATTACGAATTTGATTGAGTATAAAAGGCTGGCTCAGCTTTTTTGCTGGGAAGCTTATTTTAAATCTGCAAAAGGGGAGCATAAAGAAGCATTCGAACAATTGATAATGACTTATAATTTTGGCAGGCATGTCCGCATGCAAAATGGCAATGCTATGATTGAACAGCTTACGGGTTTTGGTATTGAAGGTATGGCCTGTAAGTGTATGATAGACCTGCTTTCTGAATATGTGGTTGATGCGGACATTCTTGGGCCGGTTCAGAAAGTATTTACTGCGGCCCGGATGCAGGAAAATTTTACGGTCGATTTTCAGAGTGAAAGGCTTGTTTTGTATGATGAGATTCAGCGGTGTTATACTTTCGATAGAATTGGGAAAGAACATCTTTATGTGCATCGCTTAAAGGGAATAAATCCCAATATCAAGTGGGAGAAACTATTGACTATGCAAGGCATAAAGGGAGGCTTGTGGGTATTATTTGCTCATCCCAACCGGCAGGATACTATTAATTCGGCAAATCAACTCTATACTCTCTATGATGAATTGACAGTCACAACACCAGCCACCTTAAGAACCAAACTTCCGAAGTTTCATCAGCAAGCTGAAGATATTCTTATGGGAAATGTCATCATTGGTTCTCTGGTACCGTCAGTGGAGCGGATATGTGATTATTCCTGGCAGGTCAGAACATCCAGTTTTGCAGTTGATACAATTATCAGTTTGCATCGATATAAACAGGAAAAAGGAGCCTTTCCTGCATCGTTGGCAGCATTGATCGAAGAGGGGTATCTTGCCGAAATTCCTCTTGATCCATTTAGTGACCGACCACTGATTTATAAACAGACAGAAAATGATTTCATTCTTTACAGTGTTGGAGCTGACTTTATCGATAATGGTGGACAGACCGGCAGGAATAAAAAGGGCAAATTTGACTTATGGCTCAACCAGGGTGATGCGGTCTTTTGGCCGGTGCAGAAAGAAGAACCTGTCAAATCGCAATCTTCCGGCAAAAATTAATCCTATGACAATCTCACCCACGTTAAAGGATGGATAATCCCTTAATTTTTTTACCGGTTTTGGTTGTTGACATTCCCTCCGGAACAGCGGACAATACCTGCGGTAAAAGACCGAACGGCTGTTTTATGGATAACCTTAATCGGAAAGGAGTGACATTATTATGTCTGCACCGAAAGAGGGAATGAGTTGTGCCGGCTGTATTTATTTTGAACAGGGTGTGCAGGGGGCCGGCGAATGCCGACGAAACGCCCCCTCCCCAAACTCCAGTTTCTATGTCCCCCGCACCGAAGGAATCGGTTCCATTAAAACCGACAGCCACTGGCCTAAGGTTTTTGATGCCAACTGGTGCGGCGAATTTAAAGACAGAAATACGAAGGCCGGTATTTTTTGATTTTTCAAGGTCTTCGAAACCAATCGGTGCAGCGGATCTCAGGTCAGAGCGTCGTTGCAGGTTTGTTGTTTCATTGCCTGTTTATTCTTTTTGCGGGATAAGGAGTGCGGAAGCTGTCCAACCGCAAATGGCAAAAACCGCCCTGTGGTTTTAATCGCAAAACAAACGAATTGCTGCGTCCATCGAAAGTTAAAGCACGTCTGATAGTCCCACGTGAATGAAATCAGACCGGCATCCGCTGTTTGTTCGGGGATGAAACGGTGATTATGAAACGGGGCTGTACTATTGTCGCACTCGAATGTATAATTTTGACGATGGCAAGGAATCCCTTAACAATTTATTCGGTGTCCCAGATTAATGCGATGGTTTCTTCGGCGGTGGAGCAGGGGTTGCCGCCGCGGATGATTGTCCACGGCCAAATCGGCGATTTTAAGGTGCATTCGAGCGGTCATTGCTATTTTTCGCTGAAGGATCAGGGCAGTATCCTGCCGTGTGTGATGTGGGCCAGCAAGGCCAAGGCCATTAAATTTCGCCCGCAAAATGGGATAGCGGTTTTGGCGACCGGCTCGGTGGAGGTTTATGTGCCGGGCGGGAAATACCAGTTTTACGCCGAGAAACTTGACCCGGCCGGCGTGGGAGCGCTGCAATTGGCCTTTGAGCAGCTCAAACAAAAACTTCAGAACGAAGGGCTGTTCGAGCCGGCGCATAAAAAGTCGCTGCCTCGCTTTGCGATGCGGATGGGCATTATTACCAGCGCCAGCGGTGCGGCGGTGGAAGATATTCGCGACAGTATTTTCAAACGCTGGCCGTGCGCAAAGCTGTTTTTATTCGACGTGCCTGTACAGGGCGAAGGGGCGGCCCGGAAAATCGCCGACGCGATTCGCGAGGCAAACCGAATGCGGAAACAACTGGGGCTGGAGATGCTGATTGTCGGCCGGGGCGGCGGGTCGATGGAGGATTTATGGGCGTTTAATGAGGAGGTTGTCGCCCGGGCTATTTTTAATTCTGAATTGCCGGTCATCAGCGCTGTCGGTCACGAAGTGGATTTTACAATTGCTGATTTTGTAGCCGATGTGCGGGCTTCGACGCCGACGCAGGCCGGGGTGGTGGCCGTGCCGGATGTAAAAGAGGTGCTGGCCGGCCTGCATTCGGCGCAGAAACGTTTGAGCGGTACGGTACAGGGACAATTACGGCATCTAAAACAACAACTACAGACCATTTTGGCCGACGCGATTTTTCGTCAGCCGCAACGTGTGCTGGAAAACAATGTTCAACGGCTGGATGAAATGATTTCGGGTCTGAAAGATGCCTTGCGGGACAAATTGGATTCTGCCGCTCGGATTATTCAGCACGGCGAGATGGCGGTGGTGCGGATTGAGCCGCGGCGGTTTTTGTCGGCGGGGCAGACTCGGCTGGTGCAATTGGAGAGCCGGGCCAGACGGGCCTTCGACAAATGTCATTCGGAAAAGCTGTTGCAAATGACTGCGGTCCAGAATAGATTACAGGCGTTAAATCCGAAGGCCGTGCTGGAACGCGGATACAGCATTACGACCAGCCGTCGTACCGGCCGTGTGATTACCGCGGCGACGGAGGTAAAACCGGGAGATACGATAATAACCGAATTGGCCCGACAGCAGCAAATTGAGAGCGTTGTCGAAAAAATTCTGCCGAACAAACAGGATTCATAGATTATGGCTAAAACAGAAAAAAACAATAAAACGAATTTGACTTTTGAGCAGGCCATTGACCAGCTCAACCAGATCGTGTCTCGTATCGAACAAGGGCAGGTTCCATTGCAGGAAAGTCTCGAACAGTATGAAAAGGGAATGAAGTTGATACGGCACTGTCGGGGTATCCTGCAGGACGCCGAGAGACGCATCGAGCAGATTTCGTCGCAGAATGAGTCCGCATCGGCGGAATCGGAAGAGCCGGACGAAGAAAATTTGCATTGACGGCAGGCGAGCGTGGCGGAACTGGCAGACGCGCAAGGTTTAGGTCCTTGTGTCCGAAAGGGCTTGTGGGTTCGACTCCCTCCGCTCGCAATAAGCAGGTGGTTTAGATCGTTTGAAATTTTCTCGTTTTTTTCTTGCATTGTTAGGCAAAACATACTATATTAGTTATATCTAATATATGGAAGTGGCCGGTTTATGACGCAAATAAAGACACAAAAACTCAGCGCTTCACTGGAGGATTATCTGGAGGCTATTTTCAACCTGGCGGCTAAGAATGCCGTGGCCCGGAGCAAGGATATCGCTGACCAACTGGCGGTGTCGCGTGCCTCGGTGACGGGGGCGCTGCGGGCATTGTCGAAAAAAGGCCTGATTCATTACAAGCCTTACGATGTTGTAAGCCTGACGGAGAAAGGCCGGGTCGAAGCCGGAAGAATTATTCGCAGGCATACGGTTTTGGAGTCGTTTTTTAAGGACATTCTTGGATTAAATCCCCAACTGGCCCGGGAATCGGCCTGCCGGGCTGAACATGCCCTCGGGCAGCGGGTGGTTGGCCGGCTGATGAAATATATTGAATTTGCAACGATTCAGACTTCTGCGGGGAACAGCCGCGCAAGTGAATTTGCACATTTTTGCAAAACGCAGGGATAAAAAGAAAATTTTTTATGATACGACCGGCAAAGACACCTTCCAAAGAAATACCGCTGGATCAGGTTCCAGGCGGCGGCAAAGTGCGTATTGCACGTGTTGAGGCGGGGCATGGTTTGAAGAATCGTCTGGCGGCGATGGGGCTTTTGACTGACGAGCCTATCGAGGTCATTCGCAATGACCACCGCGGGCAGGTGATTATCGCCGTCAAGAACAGTAAAATCGTGCTGGGACGCGGGATGTCGCATAAAATTTTCGTACAATAAAAATTTTTAAGGCAATAGTTAGCCAAGGCTAACTTTGGAGAACAATGGATCAGAAACTGACCATCGCGCTGGCGGGGAATCCCAACAGCGGCAAGACGACGTTGTTTAACGCCCTGACGGGATCGCGGCAGCATGTTGCCAATTACCCCGGCGTGACCGTGGAAATCAAAAACGGTCTGTGCCGGTATGGGGAGCATAAAATCAAGGTGGTAGATCTGCCCGGGACGTACCCCCTGACGGCGTATTCACCTGAAGAATTGGTCGCCCGGCAGTTTATCCTTGAGCAGAAGCCCGATGTCGTGGTGGATGTGATCGATTCGTCCAATCTGGAGCGTAATTTATATCTGGCGGTGCAGTTGATGGAGATGAATGTGCCGCTGGTACTGGCATTTAATATGGCTGATGTGGCGAAGGCCCGGGGGCTGGAGTTCGACCTTAACCTCCTTCAATTGCTTTTAGCTGTGCCGATCGTGTCGATTGTAGCCCGTAAGGAACAGGGTATAGAGCCGCTTTTGGATGTGGCGCTGAAAGCCGCCCGGACCTGCGGTACACGTCAAATTCAAATCCCGTTCGGTCAGCAGGTGGAATCGCAGCTTGAAAAGTTGGCTCCTTTAGTCAATCCCCAGTCCGATTACGCCCGCCGGTTCGGGGCGAGGTGGGTCGCATTAAAAATGCTGGAAGGCGACCGGCAGATTTTGGCTTTGCCTCACAACAGCCAATTGCTGACGGGTGTTGAATTGGCGATCAAGGAACTGGAAAGACATTACCACGAGAGTCTCGATATTGTTATTGCCGACCGGCGGTATGGTTTTATTTCCGGCGCCTGCCAGGAGACGGTGAGGACGACTGTCCAGGTGCGGCATGATATGAGCGATATGATTGACCGGGTATTGACGCATCATCTGTGGGGGCTGCCGATTTTTGCGGTGATGATGTATGTGATTTTCTACCTGACGTTCACGGTTGGGGCGTATCCGATGGGCTGGTTGGAGTTGCTGTTCGGCTGGATGGGGTCGGTGATGACTGCGCATTGGCCGGCGGTATGGCCGGAGGATGTGCGGTCGCTGCTCGTCGATGGAGTCATTGGCGGCGTCGGCGGTGTGATTGTTTTTTTGCCCAATATTCTGCTTTTGTTTCTGGGAATTGCGTTTCTGGAAGACACCGGCTATATGGCCCGCGCGGCGTTTCTGATGGACCGGATTATGCACAAAATCGGCCTGCACGGCAAAAGTTTCATCCCGATGCTGGTGGGTTTCGGCTGTTCGGTGCCTGCGATTATGGCGACGCGGATACTGGAAAACCGCCGAAACCGTTTAACGACAATGATGGTGATTCCGCTGATGAGTTGCGGGGCGCGGATACCAATTTATGCGTTAATTATCCCTGCGTTTTTTGCGCCGGTTTGGCAAGGGCCGATGATGTGGATGATTTACGTCATCGGGATTGCACTGGCGATTGTGTGCGCCAAACTGCTTCGCGTGACGGTATTTCGGGGTGAGACGGCGCCGTTCGTGATGGAACTGCCGCCGTACCGGATGCCGACGGTTAAGAGCCTGATGCTGCACATGTGGGACCGGGGGCTGATGTATCTGCACAAGGCGGGAACGGTGATTCTGTTTTTCTCGATTCTGCTGTGGGCGGCAGGGACATATCCCAAAGCACCGGCGGAAAAGCTTATCAAGTTGGACGCATCACAACGGAAGTCTGTCCAGTTGCAGTATTCCATCACGGGGCGTGTCGGCAAGATGATGGCCCCGGCGATAAAACCACTGGGCTTCGATTGGAAAATCGGGACGGCCTTGATTGGCGCCTTTGCCGCCAAGGAAGTGTTTGTATCGCAGATGGGGATTGTATATTCGGTTGCCAACGCGGGCCAAAGGTCGGAATCGCTGCGGAAGCATTTGAGGGAGGATTATTCGCCGCTTGTGGGATTTTGTATTATGCTGTTTTGCCTGATTGGGACGCCCTGCGTTGCCACGGTTGCCATTACCGCGCGCGAGGCGGGAGGATGGAAATGGGCGGCGATGCAGTATTTCGGACTGACGGCTTTGGCATATATACTGACGCTAATTGTGTATCAGGCGGGAAGGCTTGTGGTTTAGAATTCGCATAGATTAAGCTTTACGCCCTGTTTCATTAACCTGATAAAAGATGAATTAACAACCTCTCTGCCATCCCACTTGCATTTTTCGATGGTTTTTGGGAGAATTAGACGATAAAGTTAGATGTTCAAAATATTCCTTCGTGCGTTGACAGGCGGGGATTTTTCTGGATAATGTTGTTTAACTGTGGTTTTTTGCCGGAGTTATGGAAAGTCCGGGAAGAGGATTTTAATTTATGGAGATAGAAAATATGAAGCGTACAATGGCGGTTCGGGTTGGATTGGCACTGGTAATAGCGATGGCAATGTTTGCCGGCTGTAAGAAGCCGGTCAAGGTGGTCAAGCCTCAGTATGACAGGCCTTTGCCGCCGGGGCAGTATGCGCTGCGGAAAATCACGGACCCGGCGATGATTCCGGATATTACGTTTGCCTGCTATGAGACATTGGATCTGCGGCAGTCGATTGACTACAGCCTGCGGTATCTGAACAAGCCGAGCAGCAAGAAGTATTATCCGTGCGGCGACATCACACATGAGCGCGCGTTGGCGAGTCTGAATACATTGGCGAAGCTGCTGGACAGCGGGCTTGCGGGTCGGCCTCTGGCGGCGGCGATTAAGGAGCAATTCGAGTTTTATCAGTCGATCGGGTGTGACGATATAGGGACGGTTTTGTACACGGGGTATTACACGCCGATATTTAACGGGTCGTTCAAACAAACGGATGTTTATAAATATCCGCTTTATAAACAGCCCAAGGATTTGGTCAAGGGGGATGACGGGGCGATTTTGGGCCGCAAGATGGCGGACGGGTCTTTTACGCCGTATCCGGCTCGACGGGAGTTGGAAGAAAGCGGCCAATTGAAGGGGCTGGAACTGGCGTGGTTTTCCGACCCGTTTGAGGTGTATATTGCACAGGTGCAGGGTTCGGCGAAGATACGCACCGACGACGGCAATCTTACGACGCTGGGCTATGCGGCCAATAACGGGCATGAGTACCACAGTGTGCCGCAGGAAATGATTAAAGACGGCGTAATGGCCAGGGAGAACCTGAGTCTGCAGACGATGATTGATTATTTCAAGGCTAACCCGCAAAAGGTCAATGACTATGTATATCGCAATCCGCGATATGTGTTTTTCCAGTTTGACACGGGCGAACCGCGAGGCAGCCTCAATGAGCCTGTGACGACGATGCGTTCGATAGCGACGGATAAATCGATTTATCCGCGGGCTTGCATCGCGCTGGTTAAGACGACCCTGCCGCGGATGGTTGGGACGAACGTGGCGCCGCGGCAGTATATCGGCTTTGCTTTGGACCAGGATACGGGCGGGGCGATTCGCGCGCCGGGACGCTGCGATGTGTATATGGGCGTCGGCGACGATGCGGCGAAACTGGCCGGTCATGTATATGAAGAAGGCAAGCTGTATTATATTTTCCTCAAGACGCAGTTGATGGCGGCGCCGGCCGCTCCGGTTGCCGCTGAACAGGAACAGCCGCAAACACAAAATCAGACGCCGGCGGGAAATCCGGTTCAATAATCACTGTTTTTACAATGTGACGGGTGGCAATGAATTTTACGCTGAAGTTTCTCGGAGCGGTGCAGAACGTAACTGGCTCGCGGCATTTGCTGGAATGCGACGGTTTCAAGGTTCTGGTGGATTGCGGACTGTTTCAGGAACGCGAGCTGCAAAGCCGAAACTGGGAAGACTTTGGTTTTGTCCCGGCCGAGCTGAACGCGGTGCTGCTGACGCATGCCCACCTGGACCATTGCGGGTTGATTCCCAAATTAGTGAAGGAAGGCTTTGCCGGGAAGATTTATTGTACTCCGGCGACGGCGGAAATCGCGAAAATTGTGCTGCTGGACTCCGGCAAGCTGCAGGAAGAGGATGCGGAGTTCAAACGCAAACGTCATAAGAAAGAAGGACGTGAGGATTCCCGCCCCATTGAGCCTCTTTATACGATGGAGGAAGCGGAAAAATGTTTCAGTGCGTTCAGTCCGGTAAATTTCGGTGACGTATTTTCGCTTGGTGAAGGCGTAAAAGTGAGCTTTCATACGGCGGGGCATATTCTCGGCGCTTCGATTATCAAAGTCGTATTGCAGCGGGCCGACTGCATCCGCACCGTTTTGTTTACCGGCGATCTGGGCCGAATTAACAAACCAATCATCGGTGATCCGGAAGTGTTTGGGCAGGCGGACTATATCCTGATGGAATCCACCTACGGAGATCGCGAGCACGGCGACCCGGAAGATACCAAGCAGCAATTGGCGGCGGCGGTCAATGCGGCGTGGAAGGCCGGAGGGAATATTATCGTGCCCAGTTTTTCCGTCGAACGGAGCCAGGAGGTGCTGTATTACCTGAATGAACTTTTGGGGGAAGACCGTATTCCGCATGTGATGACGTTTTTGGATAGTCCCATGGCGGTGAAGGTGACGGAAGTGTTTGAGAAGCACCCGGAGTTGTATGATGAGCGGATGCGTGTTTTGATGAGCCGTAATAATTCGCCGTTCAGTTTCAAGGGGCTGGTCAAGGTGCAATCGACGCAGGAGTCCAAGGCGATTAACCATATCAAGGGGACGGTGATGGTGATTGCCGGGTCGGGAATGTGTACCGGTGGTCGTATCAAACACCACTTGGTTAATAATATCACCCGGCCGGAGTGTACCATTTTATTTGTCGGCTATCAGGCCGGCGGAACACTCGGCAGGCAGATACTTGACAGCACCCCCGGACAAGAAGTGCGCATTTTGGGGCAGTTGTATCCCGTTAAGGCAAAGATTGTGCGTGTTCACGGGTTCAGCGGTCATGCCGACCGAAAAGAGTTGCTGGAGTGGGGGAAGAATCTCAAGCAGCCGCCGCGAAAGATATTTCTGGTACACGGCGAAAAAGAATCCGCCAAAAACTTCTGCCAATATCTAATTGACAATACCGGCTGGAATGTGATGGTTCCGGAATATCGGCAGACAGTGTCTTTGGATTGATTTTAAAATTCGGGGATGAATTTTGAATCGAAGATGGATTATTCAATTGTGGGGCGTTGTCTGGCTATTGTCAGCGGCAAGTCTGTATGCGGCGGATGCAGTTTTTACCTATACCGGCGGCAGCGACCCGTCCGCGGCGGCGGCGGTCGATGCAGCCCATTTTGTCACCGCCGACGATGAAATCAATATTTTGCGGATGTATTCGATGGGGAATTCTGCGCCCGTCTTCAGTCTTGATATAACGTATTTTTTGGGAGCGGATGCAAAACATCCGGAGGCGGATATTGAAGGGGCCGCGCGAAGCGGCAATCGCATTTATTGGATTACGTCGCACGGCCGAAATAAAGAAGGCCATGTGCGTTCCAGTCGGTATCGTTTTTTTGCGATGGAAATCGCGGATGTCAAGTCATCCGCCGACCCGAATACTTCGCCGCAAATTATTCCCGTCGGTAAATCCTATGCTCGTCTTGTGCAGGATATGCTGAACGCTCCGCAGTTAAAGGCGTTGAATCTGCAGGTGGTGACGCGTTTGAATGAGACGCTATCCAAAAAAGAACAAGCTATGCTGGCGCCCAAGGAGCGAGGGCTGAACATCGAAGGGCTGGCTGTCGGGCCGGATGGACAGTCGCTTTGGATTGGTCTGCGAAACCCGCTCTACGATGATGGGACGGGAAAACGCAAGGCAATCGTCATTCCGTTGCTAAATCCGGATGAGGTAACTAAGGATGGGATGCCGGCGCGATTCGGCGACGTGCTTTTGCTGGATTTGGGCGGGCGGGGTATTCGTTCAATTGATTACGCGGAAAGCTTGAAAGAGTATTGGATTATCGCCGGCCCTTCAAATTCCCGGCCGGATTTCGCAGTTTTTCGTTATCGTGCCGCGGCGAAGGAGCTCATACAGGTCAAGGTCGCTTTTCCTGCGGCTTTTACGCCGGAGGGGCTTTTTGTATTTCCCGGCCGGAAAACCGTGTGGTTTGTCAGTGACGACGGGACTCTCGAAAAAGAGGTTTTATCACCGAGCGAATGTCTGCCCGGCCAGTTGCGGGAGAATGGGCGATGCCCGAATAAATGCCTGATTGACCTTGAAAAAAGGACTTTTCGGGTCGTGGGAGTGGATTTTACCGACTGAAAAAGGGGGCCTCCGGGCTGTGGAAATTGATTTTTATTATTTTGCTTTCCGGACGCGGGGTTGGTATAGTAAGGCCCAATCAGGATGGAAAACTGTTTCCGTCCATAAGGGTCTGACCTGTCTGTCGGTATATGGCGTATAGGTCGTCAATTTTTTTGGAGAAACAAAATGTCTAAGAAAGTGTATGTGGGAAATCTGAGTCTGAGTGTGGACTCCGCCATGCTGGAGACATGGTTTGCCGAGTTCGGCGCGGTGGAAAGCGTGAACATCGTGACCGACCGTGAAACAAGTCAGAGCAAAGGATACGGCTTTGTTCAGATGAGTTCCGACGCGGAAGCGGCAGCGGCGATACAGGCACTCAACGGCAAGGAAGTAGAAGGGCGGATGCTGAAAGTGGCTGAAGCGAATCCACCGAAGGTAAAACCGCGGTTTGGCGGCGGCGGTGGCGGTCCTCGCGGCGGCGGCGGCAGACGGCCCGGCGGATTTGGCGGACCTCGCGGCGGCGGCGGCAGACGCGAAGGTGGTTTTGGTGGAAATCGCGGCGGCGACGGCGGTTTTGGAAGACGCTAATTTCATCCGTTACTTAGCCGGATAGAAATCTCAGGGACAAAGTCCTCTGTCATGAGGCGCTTTATAACAGGGGACTTTGTCTCTTTTGCAATCTGACCCAATCACGTCAAATGAAGCATTTTTTGCCGTGGTTTTCCCAGTCCAACTCTGGTATTTTAAAGACAAATCCGAAATTCGGCAATTTTAGATGGATTTCATGTTAACACTCCCCGCGGCCCGGCCGATGAAACTTCTGCGCAGAGTTTGAAAACAACAGCTTTTTTGTGGGAAACGTATTATGTCTGGGGAGTTTGGCTTTGAAAAACTGTGTTCAGAAGTCGCGGAATTGAGCAGAAACGAGCTCAAAGCCCGGCTGCTCCACTTTCAGGGAAGGCTGAAAATGGATTTTACGGAGGCTTATCTGGACAGTTTGGCACTCGACAAACTGCGGCATATCCTGCTGGCGGCCCTGGCCGTCGATGCGAGAAAACGGGCATAGGTCGTACGGCCTGAAAACACCGTTAAAAACCGGGAAATTATCAGCACTGCAAGATAACCGCATTAAAAACACGGCCAGAAACATCGGCATTTCTTTGATTCTCAGGTTTTCCATCCGGCCGGTCTTCTATTGCTTTCTCTCTTGAAATGGGTTATGATAACGGGCGTCTGTGTGGAGAATTTATTGGGACTATGGATATACGAAATGCACAAGTTAAGGATGCGCCGAGTATTTACGCCCTGATCGGCAGCTATGCAGAACTGGACAAGATGCTGTTCCGCTCGATGGCCGATATCTATGAAAATCTTCAGATTTTCAAGGTGGCCGACGATGACGGCAAAGTAGTCGGATGCTGCGCGCTGAAGGTCGTCTGGGCGGACCTGGCGGAGATTAAGTCGCTGGCGATTGAGGAAAGCTGGTTCGGCAAGGGCGTCGGCAGGGCGCTCGTTGGGGCCTGCTTAGAGGAAGCACGGGGGCTGGGTCTCAAAAAAGTCTTTACGCTGACATTAGTGCCGGAGTTTTTTGAAAAGGCCGGCTTTACGCGGGCGGATAAGAAGACATTCCCAATGAAGGTCTGGAGCGATTGTGCCCAGTGCCCCAAACAGGACCATTGCGACGAAACGGCCCTGGTAATTGAGCTGTAATTAGCGGACAGCGTTCAGCGTACAGCGAACAGGCAAAGTTATCCACAAATGGGTTTGTTTGGGTTTGCTTTTGTTTTGCAATTTTGGGATTAGTCCTTTCTATGCAATGAGTTAACGATTTTCAAATTGGGTTTGTTTTTCCAAAAAATGATGGTGAACCATTTTTTGGATATCAAAAATCAAAGTGCAAAAATCAAAATTAAGGAGTCGGCAGGGCCGACGGCTGAAATAAGCGGATTCCTCACCCACAAGGGGTTCGGAATGACGGGCCTCTTGTTCTGTCAAGTTCTTCGACAACATACTCCTTCTTTTTCAAAGTTCGTAGTTCGTAGAAAATCTGGATTCCGGCCTTCGCCGGAATGACAGAACTACGAGGCGCAAAAGAGGCGCCTCTTATATAGGGCGGACTTGCATATCTGTGTCGAAAATTTGTGATTTTTCGAGGGCGGGAAAGCTGTAAGTCTTTATGTGGAATGGAGTTAAAAATCTGTGGAATTTTATAAGACAGCAGAATAGTGCAATCGCAATTGTGACTAAGTATGCAGGAATGTAGAGATGAGGAAGTGTAAGAACTTAACTCAAGAGGATAAAACGTGTTGCGAATTGAGAATGCAGAATTTAGAATTGAGAAATCAAAGGTGTAAACCACGAAAGACACGGATTAACACAGATTTTAACGCGAAAGACGCAAGAGGTGCAAGAGACGCAAGGAGGGGAAAAAAGGTCAAAAGGAAAAAAGCAAAAGACAGTTTTGATTGTCCGGAAAAAGAAAAATAAAGGGTTGTCAAATCGCAGGGGGATTGTATAATATGGGTACATCAGCAACGGGCAAACGCAGGTATATAGGGATGCAGGGCGAAGAAATCCGCCGGAGACGGGGCTAAAAATTGACGATTGAGGATTCTAAAATTGAAGAAAATAAAAGGCTCGTTCGGTCCGCCGGAGGCGGACTCAGGGCGGAGGGAAATTGGGCGAAAAATGTACCTGACCCCTTTATTTCCTCTGGGTTGGCCAAGATGTCAGTAATTTAATCCAAAGTTGGGGACCTCCAACAGATGTCTACAAAATGCCAAATGGAAATACTATGTACACATGGGTGGTTGATGGCGGTGCCGTTGCAATGCCGATTGGAAATATGGCATATGCCGTGAGGCGCGCCTGTAAGACTACATTTACTGTGAATGAAAAAGGAATCATTCAAACATGGCGTTGGGAAGGAAATATGTGTATACAATAGTGCCTTTAGGAATGATAAATAACACTTAAAACAGGAATAAGATGGGGTCTACAAATTTTAAATTACGATTTAGTCCAAAGGATATAGCCTACTGGGCTTCACGATACAATTACAGCCGAGGTGAAGAGGGTATGCCGGAACTCGGCCAAAAGGCATACAAGCAGGGATATCTGACAAGCGCCGAGTTGCTCCAGTTTTTCGTGTGGAAAACCGGCGGCAGAGGACAGTCGCGATGCAAGAAGAATCTGGAATCTTATGTTCGGGAACTGACAGGTATATCATTTAAGACTAAAGAGGAACGATTGCAGGTCGAGGTGTTGACCTTGCTGGACGGTGTTGAATGGCCGGTCGCATCGGCAATCCTGCATTTTGTATTCCCTGGAAAATATCCAATCTTAGACTTCCGTGCTCTGTGGTCATTGGGAATCGATAAGCCGCCCATGTATAATTACACGTTTTGGAAGGCATACACAGATACCTGTCGAGATCTGGCAAAAGCAACCAAGGTGGACATGCGAACCCTGGACCGTGCCCTCTGGCAATATTCCAAGGAAAACCAAAGATAAATAACGAGTGAGGCCGATATGCAGCCATTGTTTACGATTCATGCAGGTGAATACTTAGTCGGATCTTTCATTGAACGGCATTTCAAGAACTATAATGTATGGGTGCCCGCGAAAGATACTGGAATCGATCTATTGGTTACAAATTCAAAAAACGATAAGACCGTCTCCCTTCAGGTGAAGTATTCCAAAGACTGGGCGGCTACACATATGACATCCAGGTTTCATAATCGTTTTAGGGCATGGGGTTGGTGGACTTTGAACCGGAAAAAGATTAAAGTTTCAAAAGCAGATTTATGGGTATTTGTAATGCAAAGTTTCACAGAGAAGTCAGTGGAGTGTATTATTCTCTCACCAAAGGTTCTTCTTGGCATCCTTGAATCGATCCATGGGAAAAAAAGTATATACCAGACTTATATGTGGGTTAGAAATGATAATACATGCTGGGAAACAAGAGAATTATCCAAAAAACAGAAGTACGCACTGGCAGAACTTGATTGTGATGATCCTAAAAAGAATCTTACATGTTATTTAAATAATTAGAGCCTATTGAAAAGCAAATTGGGTACTAAATGAAATCCCTCTACCGCCACAAACTATCCGGCGACCTGTTCGCCATCGAAACCGACGACCGGGGCTGTATCGTTTCCTCCTGCGGCCCGCTGTTGTGTGACAACCTTGACCCCCGGGCCTTGGATTACGATGATTACTGGAATGCCGAACTCTCCGCCAAGCTGGATGATTTCCGGCGGGGCTCAAAAAAAGGGAAGGAAGCCATTCTTTCCGGGGGTTTCCACCCCCGGCTATTTTATTTGACCCCTTCGGGGTTCCAAAACACAGGTTTTCTACAGAGCATATCTGACCCCGTTTCGTTCTCCCCGGGTTTTGGCGGAAACGAAAGCGGTTACCGGTTCCAGCATGTAGAGAAAAACAGGAAATCGTTTAAGTTGGCGATATTATCCGGCCATAAGTCCACGGTCTCATCCGGAGAGACGTCAAGCCATGCCTGGCAGAAAATCATTAAATCCTCGATGTCCACCTGCGTATCATAGTTGATATCCGTCATGTCACAGTACACCGCCCTGCGAATACGGACGTTATCAATCCCAAGCTGCTGAGCCGACAGGCCATTCCAGGAAGAAGGTCCGCCTTCAAAGCTGACATACAGGGTCTTGCCTACCGAGGCTGCCGTCGGGACAGCGTAAACATCGCCCACCGAATACCATCCGACTGACGCAAATAAATTTTCATGATATTCGGCACTGCCCAGCACCACGATATTGCTGCTGTCGTCGTAATAATAAAGTTTTGCGAAAATCGCCCCGTCAAAATCCAATGTCGTCATTCGCTTGATATCAAAACTCAGCCACAACATCTCATCGCCGACGATGACATACCCGGTGCTCTTGCTGATGACGCCGCTGTTGAGGTTGGCTTTGACGGAACTGCTGCCGCCGCCATAGGCATATTTTCCCGGATTTCCTCCAGTCAAATCAACAAGCCATGCTGCTCCAGAACTAACTGTCCAGCCATTCATAGCCAAGGTCGAGCCGGCTTCAAAACCATCATTTAAAATGGCCGTCGGGTTCCAGTATGACACGGTAATCACATGCGCCTGGGTACTCTGTGTTCCGGAACTGCTGGTGTACACAGCCGTATAGGTTCCCGCCTGGTCGGGCTGGATATTATTGAGGGTAATTTGTCGCGTCGCGGCGGTAAATCCGTTGGGTCCCGTCCAGTTCCACGAACCATAGTAAGTCGGCTGCGGACTGAATGTAATGCTGTCGTTGACCTGCAGCTCCGCATTGGCGGTCTGCTGCAGTGCACCGTCATTGATGCTGATATACGGCGTTACAGGGCGGGTGTATGTGCCGTAATAAATAATCTGTGACGCCACCCAGTGCCTGGCGTTATTGCTGGTATCCGGCGTATAGTTGTAATAGGGGTCGGCGCTGTAATCGATAACTGATGTTTGTCCCGGAACCACGACCGTTGTAATATCGATATCCCAGGGCCAGACCCTGTCGCCCGGCGCCCAGCCTGCACGGCTGTATTTCCATGTGCCGCTCTGATTTCGGCACGGATTCAGATAGCAGTCATTACGCCACAGGACGTTGTAAAAGGTGTTGCCATTGACGGTGACCGTCCGGCCACGACTGATAAACTCCGCCGCGTTTTCGCTATTGGGCTTTTGCCCGTGGCCTGTTACCATGAAATGCAGCTTCACTTTAACCGCATTAGAAGGAATCGATACGTTCTTGTCGGTAAAGAATGACGACATGGTCGGATCCGTCAGGACGCCATACGTCGGCGTTCCTATCCACAGATTTGCGCCACCGAGAACCCGATATTGCGGGTCGCCTTCATAATAATAAAAATCGGTTGTAATCAGGTATCCGTTGGGTGAAACCCAGCTATCCAGCCACATTTCCATTTGCTGGCTGCCGGTGAGCAATCCCTGGTAATCCGTCACGTCAATCCACCACGAACCGGCCTTGGAATAGGGCGTCATAAACCGGGCGATCTCGTAACGATTGCCGGAATTCCACATATAAATGCCCATCATGCGATCCCATGGATCCCAGCCGTCGGCAGGCTTTGCTAAGGTTAATTTCAAAATAACCCGTTCATAGATAACGGCCGCCGCCGGGAAGCTGAATGTCTGCTTTACGGTACGGAAACTACCGTTCATTAATTTCTGATTGAACGTGCGAAACGAAACCGGCGCAGGCGGTGTTGTCGTCGGGGTTTCATACGCGACGGAAATATTATCGAGGTAGAGAGTGGTCATTGTTCCGCTGGTTCGTCCGCCGAATGCGACCCGGCTGCCGTAAGGCGTCATGCCGGCGATAAAATATTTATCATACACCGTCACGCCTGCGACGGTAATTGTAATTTCAGCGCCGCCGGTGACGAAATCCACAACCACACGGGCATGCTGAAACGTGCCTGTGCAATAATTATACCCATTCCACCTGGAAATGTCCAGTTAGGCGGCCGCAATGATTTCGAAATTTTCGGTTAGCAGAGTTCGCAGCGCCACTCGATGGTCCTTGATATTGGCAAAGAATCCCAGACACGCCCGCTT
>VGXU01000044.1 GCA_016873215.1 Planctomycetota bacterium | reverse complement strand
TGTCGCCCGGACGACAATGAGCGGGGTGTAGCTCAGTTTGGATAGAGCGCCTGGTTTGGGACCAGGAGGCCGCTGGTTCGAATCCAGTCACCCCGACTTTTTGAGCGTAGGCCATTTGCTGCCATTTGATGCATATCGCCTATCGCTATGGCCAGACATTAAAATGGGACCCGGCAAACTGCACGTTCCGTGACAGCGGCAATGAATTAAAATGGCTCCAGGGTGAACGACGCGATTATAAAGCAAAAGCCAATATAACAGGATAAACAATCAGAGGATATTTATGAACCGAAGACATTTTCTTGAACTGGCGGGGTTTGGGGCAGCGGGCTTTGTGCTGCCCGGCTGCGTATCGGCGGGTAAAAACACATCTTCATCCGCAGACCAACAATTTCCCAACATCGTCTATATCCTCGCAGACGACCTGGGTTACGGCGACGTTTCCTGTCTGAATGCAGGCTCAAAAATCAAAACCCCGAATATCGACCGCATCGCCAAACAGGGAATGATTTTCACCGATGCGCATTCAGGTTCGGCCGTCTGCACTCCGACACGATACGGCATACTTACAGGCAGATACTGCTGGCGAAGTAAACTCAAATCCGGTGTGCTCTGGGGCTACAGCCCGCCCCTGATACCCCAGCAGCGTCTTACTGTCGCGTCTATGCTTAAACAAAAAGGCTATCACACCGCCTGCGTCGGCAAATGGCACCTCGGCTGGGACTGGTCCAAAAAAACAGATGTTCCTTTCGGCGACAGACCAGGCCCAAAGGATGACCAGATTGTCGATTTTACCAAACCTATCACTAACGGCCCTAAAACGCGCGGCTTTGATTATTACTTCGGCATCAGCGCATCGCTGGATATGGAGCCGTATGTGTATGTCGAAAACGACAGACCCACCGCCCTGCCGGACCGGACTATGCCCGCAGGGAAGGATAAAAAACTCTGCCGCTCAGGGCCCGCGGCGTCGGATTTTGATATCAACCAGGTTCTGCCCAAACTCACTGAAAAGGCTGTGGACTATATCAATCTCAGGGCAACACAAAAAGATACACCCTTCTTTCTGTATTTTCCGCTGACCGCTCCGCATACACCCATTTTGCCGACAAAACCGTTTCAGGGTAAAAGCGGCACAAATGAATACGGCGATTTTGTTACACAGGTCGATTGGACGGTCGGACAAGTCATGAAGGCGCTGACTGAAAACGGCCTCGAAAAAAACACCTTGATTATTTTTACCAGCGACAACGGCTGTTCGCCGAATGCGAATTTCAAAGAGTTGGCGCAATTTGGGCATAATCCCAGCTATGTTTTCCGGGGACACAAGACCGACATCTTCGACGGGGGACACCGCATCCCGTTTGTCGCCCGCTGGCCCGGAAAAATCAAACCGGCGTCCGTCTGCGACCAGACTATCTGTCTTGCCGACCTGATGGCCACCACCGCGCAAATCACAGGTTTTGATTTGCCCGACAACGCAGGCGAGGACAGCGTAAGCATCCTTGCCGCAATGACCGGTACAGCAAAAACGCCGCTGCGCGAGGCGGTCGTACATCATTCGGGTATCGGCTCGTTCGCAATCCGACAGGGAAAATGGAAGCTGATTCTCTGCCCGGATTCGGGCGGCGGGAGCGATCCCAAACCGGGCTCCAAGCAGGCCCAAAACCTGCCGGCCGTGCAGCTTTACGATTTAACCAGCGACATCAGTGAAAAACAGAACCTGTACCGCGAACACCCCGACGTCGTTAATAAACTCACCGAACTCCTTGAAGAGTACGTTAACAGGGGACGAAGCACTCCAGGCAAGCCCCAACAGAACGACAGTCCCGTCACAATCATCAGAAAATCCTAATGTTTTGGAAACATAAGAAATGCGTTATTCAAATGCCGCTGCCGCCATAACCGGCGTCCCGAAAAAGGGTCCGCATTTTTATTGCTCCGCCCCGTGGTCGGAGGCTATACTACCACTATGCTAAAAACGATGACATGCTGGCTTATCTTTGTGTGTATGACAATGTTGGCCTTTGGCGGGGACTGGGCCGGATTTCGCGGCCCGAACCAGAACGGCTCTGCGGATGAAACCCGCCTGCCGGCCGTACTGAGCATCTCCAAAAACTTGGCGTGGTCTGTCGCCCTGCCCGGCGAATCCTCGGCCACGCCGATTATCAGCAAAGGCCACATCTTCCTCAGTTCAACCCAAAAAGGCGGCAAAGACCTGCTGGCCCTGTGCCTCGACGCCACTTCCGGCAAAATCCTTTGGCAAAAGATACTCACCACCGCGGAACGCAATCCGCCGCGAAATACGATGACCTCTTCATCGCCTGCCGCCGACGGTCAGCGCATCGTCTTTCTCTATACCGACGGCACTTGCACGGCTCTCGATTATGGCGGCAGCGTCCTCTGGTCCAAAAAACTGTCCGAGAAGTTCGGCCCATTCTCGAACAAATTCGGCTACAGCTCAAGCCCCCTGATCTACGACGGCAGGGTTTATATCCCCCTGATCCGAAGAGAAACGCCCTGGTCGCCCGTGACCAGCGACAAACCCCTGGATTCATACCTGATTGCGCTGGATATCCAAACCAGCGACATGCTTTTTGCCTCCGTTCGCATCCCCCGTACGACGGGTGAAGCCATGGATTCCTATGTCACGCCGGTGTTGGCGGAATTGAACGGGCAAAAGCAGATTCTGCTGGCTGGGGCAAACTGCCTCACGGCACACAGCCCCGCCGACGGCCGGACGCTCTGGGAATTTGAATATGGTCAATCCGATGACACTCGCGGCCGTACGATCAGCAGTCCCGTCTGCGACGGCACGCAGGTGTATTATACCGTCCCCCGCGGGGCTTTTACGATAGCGGTCAGGCCGGACAAGCCTGGACGATTAGGCCCCGAATGCAGGCGCTGGCTGTTTGACCAGACCGGACCCGACTGTGCCAATCCGCTGCTGTACAAGGGACTGTTGTATCTCATCGACGACAGCGGCGAGAAAACGATGTATTGCATCAATCCGGGAGATGGGCAGTTGATATGGAAGGATAAGCTCCCGGCCAAAGACCCGATTTTCGCATCCCCCACGGCCGCCGATGACAAAATTTATATTCTCGATGAAAGCGGCAAGGTCATGGTCGTCGCGGCGGGCGGACGGAAGATGGAAATGCTTTCGATGCTGGAACTGGGAGGCAAGCCCGCGTATTCCACCATCGCCATCGCCAATGGATGCTTGTTTGTCCGAACGGCAGAAAAACTCTACTGTTTCCGGGAAGGCAAATAAAGAAGCCGTGGACTTTTTTTGGGAACAACATATGGAAAGGATTACCGAATGACTTTAACTGCCTCAAAACGTGTGTTTCTGCTGTTGCTGCTTATGCTGATCTATTTAACACCGCAGGTTTTATCTGCCCCACGGGAACACTGGACCGCTTCGAGCAATGTTATCTGGAACAGTCCCAGCCAAAACGCGGCCGGGTCGATGCCGCTGGGCAACGGCGAACTTGGCATCAATCTCTGGGTCGAGGAAAACGGAGACCTGCTGTTCTATCTGAGCCGCAATGATTCCTACAGTGAGATTTCACAGATGTGCAAAGTGGGCAAGGTTCGCATCTCGCTGTCGCCCAATCCATTTGCCGCGGGAAACTCGTTTAACCAGATGCTGTCTTTGAAAGATGGAACCTGTTTCATCACGGCAGGACCCGAGAAGGCTCAGGTCCGTTTGGAAATTTTCGTGGATGCGGCAAATCCCGTTGTTCATGTGAGCGGGCAATCGGATGTGCCTGTGGCCGTCCGGGTCCAGGTGGATAGCTGGCGTCAATCCCGTCAGAAAGTTTCCGACAGCGGCACGGCACGGACCTTAGGGAAGGCTCCTTTTGAATTATGGCAGGACGCGGATACGTTTGTGGAGGGCTTGACGGATGCGTTGGCGTGGTATCACCGCAATGAAACTTCTCTGGCATTCGAAGAAACGGTCAAAGTCCAGTCCCTGGAGTCGATTCGCAAAAGCATGCATGATCCGCTGCTGCATCGTACCTTTGGCGGATGGGTTACCGGCGATGGATTCAAGCGGATCGACACCCGCACCCTCGAAACGCCGAAGCCGCTGCGGTGTTTTTCGCTGCGTGTTGCCAGTCCATGCGAAATAACCCCTACGGCCCAAAAATGGCTGACCCTGGCTGAGAATGCGGCCCACAAGTCATCGGACGCAAAAGCAGCTCAATCTCGCACGGCCAAAGTATGGCATGAGTTCTGGGACCGGTCCTGGGTGGTGTGTGATGTGAAAAACAAAACCGATTCGGCCGACGTCCTGTGCGCAACGGGCAGTACCCGTCACAGCCTGTTTGGCGAGGACAAGGGACTTGCTCCGGAAGCCCTGCAAATGACCGTCGGTCGGGCCCATACGCTGCAGCGATATATGCAGGCTTGTGCCGGTCGGGGCTTATTTCCCATCAAGTTCAATGGCAGCATTTTTACCGTGGAACCCTCGGCTATGGGCAAGGGTGATAATCCGGATTGGCGACGGTGGGGCGACTGTCACTGGTGGCAGAATGTCCGCATGCCCTATCATGCGATGCTGGCCGCCGGTGATTTTGACTTGATGCATCCGCTTTTTAATACATTTGAGGCCATCCGGCCTTTTGCCGAAGCGAGGGCTCAACTTTATCACCATGTACAGGGCTGCTATTTTGCCGAAACGATGACCGTCTGGGGAACCTATGCCAATCAGGATTATGGGTGGGATCGAACGGGTCGCGAACCCAATTATGTGAAGTGCATGTATTGGCGGTATGCATGGAACCAGGGCCTGGAACTGACATCCCTGATGCTGGATTATTACGATTATACTCAAGATAGCAACTTTCTTAAAACAAGACTTTTACCAATGGCCCAGTCCGTGCTGAAGTATTTTGACAGCCGGTTTGCAAAGGATACGGACGGCCGTATTATTCTCAATCCGACCCAGGCGGTGGAGACTTACTGGTATGATGTGGTCAATGATACGCCCTGCGCGGCGGGATTAAATGAAATTGCGTTCCGTTTATGTGCGCTGCCCGCAAAGCTGGTGACAAAAGAACAGCAGGTATTTTTTAATCATATGAAGGCGGCCGCTCCGGTTATTCCTTTTGAAAGCGTGGAGCATGAGGGCAAAACGCTGCGCCGTATTGCGGTCGCACAGAAATACAATCCCAAACGTTCCAACGTGGAAAATCCGGAATTATTTCCAATCTGGCCATTCAAAATTTATGGGCTGGGAAAACCGATGCTGGAAGAGGCGCGTAATACGTATCTTCTGCGCAGCAGCCACAACGAAATAGGATGGGGATATGACAGCAATGCCGCGGCGGTCCTGGGCCTGACCGATGAGGCTGCACGTATGCTCAAAGTCAAGATACTCAATTCGCGTAATGGATACCGCTGGCCTGCAACCTGGGGTCCCAATTACGACTGGCTGCCGGACCAATGTCACGGAGGCAACCTGATGAATACGGTTCACCTGATGCTGTTGCAGGGCAATGGTGACCGGATTCTTCTCTTGCCGGCCTGGCCGAAGGAGTGGGATGTGAGTTTTAAACTTCATGCTCCGCGTAATACTACGGTTGAATGTGTCTATCGGGCGGGCAAGATCGAGAAACTGGTGGTTACGCCCAAAGAGCGATTGAAAGATATTGATTCACCCTCAATTCAACTTACGGAAGTTGTGCCCTCCAATCTCTAAGCAGATGACAGGGAAACAAAGAGGGTCAGACATGCTCTGTAGAAAACCTGTGTTTTGGAACCCCGAAGGGGTCAAATAAAATAGCCGGGGGTGGAAACCCCCGGAAAGAATGGCTTCCTACTCTTTTTTGAGCCCCGGAGGGGCGGCACATGTTCAGCTTTTCTATTGAGCAGGTCAGACACGGAATCGCTGAGTTCCAATGACCGAGGATACCCTAAAAGCCAGACTCAAACGCATCCCAATTAACCCCCTGCTCTGTTGACTTCACATAACATCTGATATATCATTATCTTATAAACGGCAGTGCCATTCGTGTCTGTCCCTTTAATTCTCCTGCCAGTGGTATCGAGTCCATAAATTTCTACATCAGCTTTTTTGAACAGTTATAATTCCCTGGATGGAAAAGGACTTAAGTCGCTGCAATAAATGTTATAAAGTTATTGGTATTTACCGTAAAAGTGTTTGATGTCTCTACGAAGATATTTCTTTATTTTTCCGGGGGAATGACCAAATATATTTTTGAATACGCGGCAAAAATAGTAATTGCTTGAAAATCCGGACTGCATGGCGGCCTGTTTAATAGACACATCTTTTTCGCAAAGTAGATTAAAAGCACAAATGACGCGTTCCCGGTTTATAAATCGAGAGGGTGTAATACCCAATTCCTTTTTAAACAGATAATTGATGTGTTCGGGCGTATACCCTATATGATTGGCAATATCCTGCCGGTTAATAGGCTTGGTTATGTTGGCTCGAACATAATCCACCATTTTCTGGAGATTATGCGACATCCCATCCAAAAGGCGTGATGAACATTTCTGAATCACCTGAAGCCAGATGAGCCGGACTGTGGTATTCACAATATCTGCGTGAAATTTACTGTATGTGGCAAAGGTCTGAGCAGCCTGTTCAAAAAGCATGCGTATATAATCAAAGTTTTCTGCTGTCACACAGCGTTTCAAGACGCAGTCCAGTTGATTGATCAGACATGACTGGCCGTTCATATCCAGCAGGTCAAAATGAGCACAGATATGAATACCGTCCGGCGATCCTTTCTTGCAGACAAAAAGATGCTCTTTATCCGGTTCAATCGTGACAATATCACCCGGATTGGCAATAACAATGCCATTTTCATCAATATAATGAAAAATCCCTTCGATAATTAAAATCATCTCTAAATCAGAGATTTTTCGGGGACCCCATGTCGTTCCAACAGGAGTTTTCAGGTATCGGCAATGCCGAACTCGTGGACAGGTTTTTGACATCTCAATCATTCGATTGAATTCTTATTTTAGTGCTATATCCTGCTATTGTTGTCCATTGTATTAAAAAGTGATTTCGCATATATTTCAATAGGATTTTTCAAAAAACCAAGATATTAGCGTAATATCGACGATTTTAATTGATAAAATGCATATTTTTATGTTGATTGAATATGCTCATTCAGGTTATGAAAAATCTCATTTTTGTTAAAAACAAGTATGATGGTTGCCAATATCGCATGATGGATACGATTGACCAAAATACCAGCAGTCGCTATCGATGGATCATTCTATTTCTGGTCTTTCTAATGACGATGAATAACTATGCGAACAGGATCGTGTTGGGTGTCACTTCTAATGAGATTCGGGATGCACTTTCGCTGGACAAAATTCAGTATGGGTACGTCGTAACTGCCTTTAGTATTGCTTATACAATCGGATTTTTATTTATTGGTAAAATTATCGACCGGCTTGGGACAAAACTGGGATATCTACTGTCTCTAATATGCTGGTCGCTGGTCGGGGCATGTACGGGGACCAGTGTGGGAGTCTATTCTCTGGGGGCCTGGCAGTCAATGCTGGGAATTACCGAAAGCGGGAATTTTCCGGCGGCCATCAAAGCGGTCGCGGAATGGTTTGAACCCAGGCAGCGTGCGTTGGCGACGGCTTTATTTAACAGCGGCCCTCATATTGCATTGGTTTTAGGCCCACCGGCTATTGCCTTACTGACCTTATCGGTTGGATGGCGATGGACGTTTGGAATTATCGGCCTGATCGGTTTGCCTTTGGCTGTGCTCTGGCAATATTTCTATAAAACACCTAACGATGTAAAGCCGTTCTCAAATTCAGGGGATGTAAATAGTAAAGTAACTGCCGTTCGATGGGGTGACATTATTAAACAAAAAAATACCTGGGGGATTATGGTGGGCAAGTTTTGCACAGATCCGGTTTGGTGGTTTTATATCTTCTGGCTGCCGTCATTTCTCAATGACCGATATGGTTTCAATATTAAACAGATTGGCTGGGCGATGCCCGTTATTTATGGATTGGCGATTCTCTTGGCAAATATGGCCGGCTGGTACGCCGGACACCTGATTGGAAAAGGGTGGAGCAATTTTAAGGCACGGAAGTGGGTGATGCTGATATGTGCGGCATTCCTGCCGATTACAGTACTGAGTGCTTTTACGCCTTATCCATGGGTTGTGATTCTTTTGGTTGCATTGGCTGCCGGAGCGCACAGCGGCTGGTCAGCGAATATTTTCACACTGGTTTCTGACTGTTTTCCAACATGTTCAGTTGCCTCAGTAACTGGTTTGGCGGGTTTTGCCGGAGGGGTGGGCGGTATCATTCTGTCATCCCTTGCCCCCGGTTTTATTATTACTTATTTCGGATATGTCCCGATATTTATTATGATGGCCTGTTTGCATCCGCTGGCCTTTATTGTGATTCATTTAACCATTAAAAAACAAGAAATGGAGCAATCAGAAAATACTTTAATCGTGTAAATTCTGCGGCTATCCTTTGGGAATACTATTCATGTCAAGCAAAGAAATGACCAGCCGTCAACGTGTTGAAGCGGCGTTAAACCGCCAGCCGACTGACCGTGTGCCGATTGATTTCGGAGGGTCGCGCATTACGGGCGTTGCTTCGATTGCCTATCGCCGTTTAATTGAGAGTCTTGGTATCGAAGAAGAGGTTCACCTCTCGGATATCAAGCAGCAACTGGCCTTGCCATCCCTTGATGTCATCAATCGCATGGGCGGTGATGTCGTTTTATTAAATCGACTGGGGCCAACAACCGGAATGCCGTTCTTATACATTGACCGGTGGAAACAGGGGCAAATGACCGATGGTTCCGCTTGCCTGGTACCGGAAAACTATGAAGTGAACGTCATGGATAACGGCACCGCGCAAGTTCTGTGGCAGGGAAAGGTGTTTGCCCATCGTCCTGCAGGCTCCCTGTACTTTGACGTGTGCGAAGCTCCTTTGAAGGATGCCGATACCTGTACGGATATTGATGCATATGTTTTTCCTGATGCATGGAGTGAACGTGAAGAAACATTTCTGAAAGATCAAATCCAGAAACTTTATTATGGGACAGACAAGGCGTTATTTGCCGGCCTGCCTTTGATGAATCAGTCCTTTTATGAGATTGGAGCTGTTCTATTCGGCTATGAACAGTTCATGATGAACCTGATGCTCAAGCGGGATATGGTGGAGCATTGGCTGGATCGGAAATTGGAACATGATCTGGAGATTCTTGGAAAGTATCTTGCAATTGCAGGGCCGTATATTTCGGTGATTCAAATGAATGACGATTTTGGCGCCCAGGACGCCCTGCAGATTCCACCTAATCTGTATCGTGAGATATTCAAGCCCCGTCAGAAAAAATGGGTCGAATTTGTCAAGACACGCACCAATGCCAAGGTTTTCATTCACTGTGATGGTGCAATTGAAGAACTGCTGCCGGATTTCATTGAGATTGGAATCGACATCTTGAATCCACTGCAAACTTCAGCAAGAGGGATGGAGCCTGAAAAGATAAAGAAAAAATATGGTAAAGATCTATGCTTTTGGGGCGGCGGTGTCGAGACTCAGACAACCCTGCCGTTTGGAAGCATTGAAGATATTCGGCGAGAGGTACAACAGCGAATTAAACTTCTCAGTCAGGGAGGCGGTTATGTATTTGGCACGATACATAACATTCAGGCCGACATCTCGCCGGAAAAAATCAGGGCCGTATTTGAAACGGCATTAACTTGTCAAACAGAATCGAGTTCTTTATGATAACCAGACATAAGCAACGTGACGTTTTAAGCCAGCAATTAATTTTAGGAGATAGAATATGAACCGGAGAGATTTTTTGAAAAGTTCAGCAGTCGCTGCAAGCAGTTCGATGATGTTCAGCATCGTACCTTCTACAGTCTTGGGCGGTCAGGCTCCGAGCAACAGGATTACCATTGGCATGATCGGCACTGGACGACAGGCCATTTCAGCAAACCTGAATTCAGGATTCTTAAAACTTAATAATTGCCAGGTTGTGGCCGTTAACGATGTCGATTCTTGGCGCATGCAGCAGGCCAAAGATGCGATAAACAGTGCCTATTCAAAGAATGGTAAATCCTATGACGGCGTGAAATGCTATGATGACTACCGCGATCTGGTCAAGGACAAGGCCATTGATGCCGTGATGATATCAACGCCAGATCACTGGCATGCTCCGGCGACGATTGCCGCGGCGCTTGAAGGCAAACATGTTTCTATGGAAAAAGCATTTTCAATCGCCCCTATGCATGCCAAGGCGGTGGTTGAAGCCGTAAAGGCCAAAGGCGTAGCCAACCGGCTTGACAGCGAGTTCCGTTCCAATCGGCACTTAAACCGGGCAGTTGAGATAGTACACAATGGTGTCTTGGGAAAGTTGACTGAGGTTGTCGTGGGCGTTCCTTCCGAACTGAATGGAAGTGCGGTCGGTCCTCAGAAAACGATGGACGTTCCCAAAGAACTCAACTACGACATGTGGCTTGGCCCTGCCTTTCCTGCGCCCTATACCATGCAGCGTGTTCACGAGCCAAAGACGATCAAAACCCGTCCCGGATGGCTCAGAATTGAGGATTATTGCAATGGCATGATTACCAACTGGGGCGCACACCTGAATGATATTGCACTGTGGGGCATGCAAAAGGAACATGAACTCCCCGTTTCAGTCAAAGGCGCCGGCACTTTTGATAAAGGGCTGTGGAACACAATCAATAGTTTTGAAATTTCTTACACCTATGCTGATGGTCTTGCACTTAAATATAAGACCGAAGCGCCTTATGTTATTTTTAAAGGTGAAAAGGGATGGCTCAAAGCTCTATACCCAGAAACTCTTACTGCCAGTGATGAGTCTATTTTAAAATATGAACCCGGGCCGAACGATGTATCCTACAAAGACACCCTGTCTGACAAGGCCGATTTTTTACGAGGTATTGAAACAGGAAAGCCGGCATTAGAGCCTCTCGAAGTCGGATATAATGTGTATCTGCTGACCATGATGGGTCTGATTGCAATCAAGCAGGACACCGAACTTTCCTGGGATCAAAAAACCCAACGATTTGTTGACAACAATGCTGCCAATGCCATGCTGACGCGGCCGTTCAGAGAAAAATGGCTTGATAAGAATGTGGTTGACTGGATGAATAAATATCAGGACATTTATCTGTAATACGGGATTCATCCGAATAGATGATATTTATTGAATGAAAGGATATGTTATGAAGTATTGTACAATTATTTCTTTACTGTTTCTTTTGCTTGTGATGCCTTCTGCGGCAGACAAAACCAAGTCCAAAGAACTCGATAACGTCTTTTATTGTTTTAATAACGCAGTCAGACTACTGCCCAATGCCCCTGAAGGATTCGATGCCCAGGCTGCCCTCGTAAAGAAAATCGGCTATGACGGCCTGGCAGGAGAAGGTGGAAATAAATACTATCAATGGCGCAAGGCAATGGACAAGGTTGCTCTTGCGATGCCGGAGATTTATATTCGGATGGGTATCGGTCAAGACGGCAAGGCCATATATGACGGCGAATTAAAAAGTATTATCAGAGACTCGAAAGATCGGAACCTGCTTATCACATTTGTTTTGTATAATGACCTGAAAATCGAGGACAGGCATAAAGTCGATCAGATATTTATTGAAGCCATTCAGGATTTAGCCGATTATTGCAACCCCTTTAACGTCAAAATCGCTATTTACCCCCATGCCGCTTTATATTGTGAAACCGTGTCCCAATCCGTATCACTGGCCAGGGCAATCAACCGCAGAAATGTCGGAGCGATCTTCAATCTTTGCCACTATCTGAAAGTGGAAGGACAGCAGGGTTGGAAGGAAAGCATCCAAAACGCTCTTCCTTATTTTTTCATGGTGTCGATATGTGGAGCTGAAACCGGGGATACACAAAAAATGGGATGGGATAAGCTGATTCAACCGCTGGGCGAAGGCGCATTTGATACCTATGCATTGATTAAATATCTCAAAGATAATGGTTATGAGGGACCTTTTGGGCTTCAATGCTACAATATTATGCAGGACTGTGATAAAGTGCTCACAAAATCCATGAGTACCTGGAAATCCTATCAAGAACGATACCGCCAAGAAAATCACTAAAAAGGACTTATGGCAATCAATAGGACAAACCGAGGGATAGATAAACAGGGGACGTGACAGTAACTTGTTAATTTAACGAAAACAAGAATTAGCCTTTTTTTCTTTCCTTCTTTTTCAGCCATTTTTCGGGATTGAAGCGGCGGCCTTTGCGTTCTTCAATCAGCGGCTCGGCCGGTGCCACAAACAACTGCCGGCCGGGCACATTGACCGACACAATCCGCACCTTCATCGGCTGGCCGAGGTGAATACTCTTGCCGGAATGCCGGCCCACGACGGCCTGCGCCTTCTCCACAAACCGCCACTCATCCATCCCCAAATCCCCCGGCTCAATCAGCCCCTCAATCCCGAATTTCAGACACTGCACAAACACGCCAAAATTCGTCAGCCCCGACACCACGCAATTCATCTCGTCGCCGACCTTTTTGCTGAGCATCTGCAATATCAGCACCGTCTTGAGTTCATTTTCCGCGCCGTCGGCCTGGTTTTCCGTAAAACTGATATGCTGGCCGATTTCAATCAAATCCGCTTCCGGCAGCACTTCCTCCAGGCCGATTTTACTCAATTTCCCTTTGGCGTAGCAATCCATCAGCCGGTGAATCATCAAATCCGCATACCGTCGAATTGGACTTGTAAAATGGCAATAATGCCGGCTGGCCAGCGCGAAATGCCCGATGTTCAAAGGCGAGTACTCCGCCCGCTGCATACTCCGCAGCACATGCATATTCACCGCGTGCGACAGCGGCGTATCCTTCACCGCCGCCAGCAAATCCTGAATCGCTGCCCGGTCTAAATGTCGCGGCACCTTAATCCCGCATAACTTGACGAACCGGCTGATATTTTTTGTGCTTACCGCATCTGGGTCGGGATGAATCCGCCGCATAAACGGCACGCCGAACCGGTCCAGCGCCGAAGCCACCGCGTCGTTGGCTTCCACCATAAACATCTCGATCATCGTATGCGGATAACAGTTATCGGCCGGGTGCGCATCAATAACCCGCCCGGCCTTGTCAAATACCAATTCCGTCTCGGGCAAATCCAGATGAATCATCCCGTTCTTTTCACGACGCCGCTCAATCGCCCGTGCCAAAATCTCCATATCCTTCAATAGCGCCACCACCTCGCCGGCGAATCCTGCCGCCTTGCCCTTGAGAATATCATCCGCCTGCTCGTATGTCAGTCGCGCCCGCGAACAAATAATACTGTTGGCAAATTCCGTCCCCAGAATATTACCCTGCATGTCGTATGTGATATACGCCGTCTTGGCGAAGCGTTTTTGTTCCGGCTGCAAACTGCATATCCCATTGCTCAGCACCTCCGGCAGCATCGGGATCACCTTACCCGGCAGATACACGCTGTTGCCGCGCTGCTGCGCTTCCTTATCCAGCGGCGAATGCATCGGAATAAATGCCGACACATCGGCGATATGCACCCCCAGAATCCAGTTGCCGTCCTTGTTCTTTCGCAGACTAATGGCGTCGTCAAAGTCCTTGGCGTCCGGCGGGTCTATCGTGATAATCACTTCCTGAGA
The DNA here is from genome assembly GCA_016873215.1 of Planctomycetota bacterium. Classification (GTDB taxonomy): domain Bacteria; phylum Planctomycetota; class Phycisphaerae; order Sedimentisphaerales; family Anaerohalosphaeraceae; genus Anaeroglomus. The sequence continues at coordinate 7,498 of VGXU01000044.1, read as the reverse complement.
AATGTCGTCCCGGTCTTTCGATGCGTCAGGATTATAGCCCTCCGCCGCCTCGCGGGCCTGCTGTCGGCACTCCTCCGGAAAATCGTACGGCAAATCATATTGTGCGATAATCGAATTGATTTCCGTTTCATAATTGCCCGCACGTCCCAACACCTGCACAATCGCCCCCTGTGCGGCCATATCACTGCGCTTCGGATAACTGACAACCTCGACAATTACTTTATCATTCGGCCGTGCCTGGCTCGACGTCGCGTCCTGAATCTGAATCGATGGAAAATACCCTTTCCCCTCCGGCACAACATACCATCCACCGCCTTTGTCCTGCTGCAGAAGACCCACGAACCGGCCGCTGCCGCGCTCGATAATTTCAGTAACGACCCCCGAATACCGCATCTGGCCGCGAAAGTTCTTCTTGACTACCCGTGCTGCCACAATATCGCCGTTCATCGCCCCAGCCGTCTCATCTGGCGGCACAAACAAATCCCCATGAGCGTTCCGCTCCAGCGGCACGATAAATCCAAAACCCCGCTCATTGGCCCGAAACGTCCCGATGACCCCGTTGCTCATCGCCGGCAGCGTAATAGTCTTGTCCACCCCAATAAGAATCTGTCCCTGCTGGCGCAGAGACTGAACCGCCGACTGAAAATTCGAGTATTCCGACGGCCCGTACCCCATCGCCTCAGCCAGCTTCGCCTGGCTCAGCGGGCGATAATCCCGCCGGCACAGCACTCGCAAAATTTGTTTCTTTATCAACTCCATTCTAAATTCTAAATCCGGCTGAAAAGGTTATCCTTTACCTTTTTCCGTTTGCCTTAAAAAAAAAGCGTCCGGCCGATAATTATTTCGACCTGGACGCATGGGGTTGTTCACGCCTTTTCCTTACGCAGCCGAACTGCCCTTGGCTTTCAGGCTGTTAAGCCTTTTGGCCAGCCGCGACTTGATGCGCGATGCCGTATTTTTGTGCATCGTGCTGGTAGAGGCCGCCTGGTCCAGCTTTTTAACCAGCAGTTTATACTCGGCCTGCGCCTTTTCTATGTTGCTGTCGTCAATGACCGTCAGAAAACGCTTGGTAGAGGTCTTCAATACGCTCTTGCGGGCGCGGTTCAGCGTTCTGTGTTTGGCGTTCTGACGAATACGTTTCTTGGCGGATAACGAATGAGCCACGTTTGTCTCCTGTTCCTTTTAGTTATTTAATTACATTCCTCACAAGAGGATATTTACTATTTCTCGACAAGACGGGTCTTTTGCCCGGAATAAGAATCAGGCATTATCACCCGGATTACGCAATTTGTCAATACGCTGGCTGACGTCTTTATAAGAAAAGTCCGTTTGTGCCAGCTTGCGGTAGATTTCCAGTGCCTTGGCCGTCTGATTGCTTGATTCGTAAGCCCTTGCCAGATTGTATCTTATGTCTTTTGCAACGGCGCCATCCTGGGCCGGGCATTCTTTCAGGGCCTCGCTGAAAATATCAATTGCGTCCTCAAACCAGCCCTTCAGCAGAAAACAAAGCCCCATTTTATCCATTGCGGCCGACCGCAGCCGCGGCTCGTTGCGGGCCTCCTGAAACATCGGTATCGCCTGGTCATACTGCTTGGCCTTGATCAGGCATCGCCCGTATTCATACTTGAATCGCATGTCCGTTGGGTAATTTTCCGCGCACTGACGGTAGTAATCCAGTTCCTTCTGGTCCAGCCGGATAAGGAGGACGTTCAATTCCTGCGTCGTTTGCCCCTCGGCGGCTTTGCCGTGCAGCGACTCCTGGATTTGCCGAATATGATTGCGAAGCAGCTTGATTTCCAGCTCGAACAGTTTTCGGCGAAAAGTAAAATCTTTTGTCTTTTCGTAGGATTGGTTCAGCAGCGCATCCGCCTCGGTATAAGCCGGCTCCGTCGACATATCCGCCAGCGCCTCGGCAAGCTGCAGAATATTCGTCGTCGATGTCGGAGCCTGCTGATATTGCCGACGCGCCTCACTCAGCGAACGCTGCTTGGCATTGTCACTCTTGACCACATTATCCTGTGATTGCAATCGGTCCTGGTACTCCTTGTCGTGCAGCGACTCGCGAAAATTGACGGCCTTGCCGTATTTGCCTTTTTCCATCGTCATATTCGCCGACAAATCCCGCAGTTCGTTCTGCAAGACTTCATCTTGCGGCTTGAGCTGCAAAGCCATCTCGCAGGCTTTCACCGCCTGCGTATAAAACCCCATCTGGCTGTAGCAGTTCTTGAGGAGAACATACGTGGCGAAAGAGGGTTTCACCGCGGCACGATTCGCGTCTGAAATCAATTGGGCGATCCATTCCCCCGTCCGTCGGCATCCCGCCGCAGCGCACGCCTTCAGCATCTTTTCCGCATAACCCAGGTTGTCCGGGTCTTTGGCCAGCAGGTATGCCGCGTTAAGAAGCTGGTCCTGCGGTGTTTTTCCGCCGCTGTGTTTGAGCTGGTCCATCATCGACGGCTTCTTCCCGCCTTTGCCCTGGCGAATCAGCGCCAGCTTCCGCAGCGGCGCATGCCCGTCCTCAAGCGCATCCGGAAACAGCTGCAGCCCCTGCATATACAGGTCGATGGCGTAGTCAAAATTGTCCGTCGCCGCCACCTCTTCGGCCCGGCCGAAAATAGCCCGCGCCTTTTCAAGCCCCGCATCCATTATGTCATCGTGATGCTCGTTAATACCTCTGCCCTCTCATACCTCTAAAAATCGTCACATTTCCGAAAGAATAGGGTGGCACGGTCAAGCGTCAGCTTGGCCGTAGGAAAAACGAATTAAGCATTAAAGATGTTATTTTATCGGTTTTTGGACAATCTTGTCAACAATAAAAGCTTGTCCAATTACCCCGAATATGCTATAAGACCCCTTTACTTTTATGGAAAGGGAAAAAACTTATGCTGTCAGCTATCGCCAAAAGTGACCCACAGGTCTATGAATTGATTGTCGCCGAAAAACTGCGACAGGAAAACTGCATCCGCCTCATTCCGTCGGAAAATTACGTCTCGCAGGCGGTCATGGATGCCACAGGCTCCTGCTTTACCAACAAATACGCCGAAGGTTACCCCGGCAAACGCTACTACGAAGGCCAGCAGTTCACCGATCAGGCCGAGAACCTTGCCATCGAAAGGGCCAAAAAAGTCTTTTCCGCCGACGGCGCCAATGTCCAGCCGCACTCCGGCTCATTTGCCAATATGGCCGCCTATTGCGCCCTGGCCGCTCCCGGCGACACCATTATGGGCCTGGCCCTGCCCCACGGCGGACACCTCACCCATGGCTGGAAGGTCAGCTACACCGGCAAATTCTTTAAATCCGTCCAGTACGAACTCGACACCGCCACCGGTCGGCTCGACTATAATAAAATCGCCGACCTCGCCAAACAGCATAAACCAAAAATCCTTATCTCCGGCTCCAGCGCCTATCCGCGGGCCATTGATTTCAAGGCCTTCGAAGATATCGCCAAATCCGTCGGCGCCTTCCACGTCTCCGATATGGCCCACATTGCCGGCCTCATCGCAGGCGGCGTTCACATGAGTCCGATTCCCTATTCCGATGTCGTCACGACCACCACCCATAAATCGCTTCGCGGCCCGCGCGGCGGGATGATTCTCTTCAAGGAACAGCACGCCGCCGCCGTCAACAAGGCCGTCTTCCCCGGCCTGCAGGGCGGACCGCATATCCACACAATTTCCGCGCTGGCCGTCTGCATGGGCGAAGCATTGACCCCGGCCTTCAAGACCTACGCCGCGCAAATCGTCGCCAATGCCAAAAGACTTGCCGCCAAACTGATGGAGTACGGCTTCAACCTTGTCAGCGGCGGAACGGATAATCACCTGATGCTCATTGACCTGCGAAATAAGAATCTATCTGGCAAGCCCTTCGCCAAGGCACTGGACAGGGCACATCTCGAATGTAACTATAATTCCGTGCCGGGCGATACAGCCGGGCCGTTTAACCCCAGCGGCCTGCGTCTGGGAACACCGGCCACGACGACGCGCGGAATGAAAGAGCCGCAAATGGAGCTTATCGCGGCATGGATTAAGACCGTCGCAGAAAATATCGACAACGAAGCGGCTATCGACAAGGTCGGCAAAGAAGTTATGGCCCTCTGCAAACAATTCCCTATCAAGGAATCGTTTGTATAATGGACATATTCGTGTCCGGGCGGCTGCCACCGAATAAAATGAGGTGGATGATTTTTAACGTAACCAAAAAAAACATGCCCTGAGTCTATCGAATGGGCGTCCCTGCTTCGGAGTAATTTATATAATGTAGCCGATGCGACTGTAGCGAGATTAAGTAACTGCCACTCGTACCAGGTACCTTTTCAGAGAAAACAAAGATGATCCGCAACGAAAATTGAAATCTGCAAGAACAGTAATGCAATTACGCCATCGCTTTATAATCGCGTCGTTCGCCTTTGAGCCATTTCAGATCCCCTCCGCCGTCACGGAATGTGCAGTTTGCCGGTTCCCATTTTAACGTCTGATGATAGCGATAGGCGATATTCATCAAATGGCAGCAAATCGCCGACCTCGCCCCAATCCCCTCATGCGTGATAGGTTTCTTGCGAGATTTCATACATTCCAGAAAATCGCCAACGTGGCAATCGGAGACCTTGTAGAGGCGAACTTTCGCATCGTTCAAATACTCGCGTTCAACTTTAGCCAGCTTCGATTCGAGAGAGCCGCCGTCTTCGCGTTTTGTAAATCTCGCAATGATTTCGCCGCCCCGGATAAAGCAGAATCGCCCGCGGTTGACCTGAATCTCGCCGTCCGAACCAAACATATCGACGCCAAATCCCTCTTTGTGAATCACTTCAATGCCGTTGGCATAAACTAAGCGTGTTCCGCGTTTGGCGTTTTTGTCCTGAGGAGGGATTACTTCGACCGGACCGCTGTTGTCCATGCCCAGCGCCCATTGCGCGATATCGAGATGATGTGCGCCCCAGTCGCAGACCATGCCTCCCCCGTATTCCTGATAGCTGCGCCAATCGGGAAAGAAATTGTGGATTCCGCGAGGACTGAGTATGGAATTGTACGGCCGCATCGGCGCCGGCCCAATCCAGCGATTCCAATCCAGGCCCGGCTCCATTTTTTCTTCCGGCAGGTCGCAGGGTCTGGCCGGATCTCCAAAACTGCACTCAATCCGGCTGATCTTGCCGATCACTCCGTTGCGCGCCAGCTCGCAGGCCACCCGGAATTCCCACATCGAACGCTGCATGGAGCCTGTTTGCAGGATACGTCCTTGCAAGTCAACTTCCTTCATCACCGCCACGGACTCGGCAATATCATGAGTCAGCGGTTTCTCACAATAGACATCCTTGCCCGCGCGGAGGGCCGCCAGAGTTATTGTCGCATGCCAGTGGTCCGGCGTGGCAACACAGATGGCATCGATATCCTTGCGTGCCAGCATCTCTTCGAAATCAATATAGGTTTTGCAGCCGGCGGTGCCGTATTGCGGGTAGCGGGTATAGAATTCGTTGACGATTCGGGCGCCGTCATTCCGACGGTTGGTGTCAACATCGCAGACCGCCGCCACATAGGACCGCGACATAAAAGGGTCCAGCAGCCCGCGGCTCTGCTTTCCCATACCGATAAACCCCACGGTGATACGGTCGTTTGGCGGTGTCTGTGTCGCCCACAGGGCTGAAGGGATAACAAGCGGCGTAACTGCGGCTGTCTTAAGAAATGTTCTTCGTGTTGTCTTCATATACTTATCCTTGCCATTATTTCCGGTAATGTACGGGTTATCTTGAGAGATCCTCCTGAATCTGTATATCCTTGCTTAGCTATGTCGTCAAGCCTCATTTTTAATAAAATATAAAGAGCCTATCCCCAATAGGCTCTTAAAGCTTCAAAACCGGAAAACGGGGGACAGAGGGCTGTTGAAAAAATGAATGCGGCAGCCGGGACAACCGCGAGATTCTATTATGACGACGGGAGAAATAAAAAACTGCCATCTTTTTCGGATTAACAAAAAAACGCCCCGGATATCTTGCCCGAGGCGTTGGACTCCTTGTTATGATTCCTCAAATTATTTGTCGTTGTTTTTGTCTTTTTCACCGGCGTTACCGATTGATTCCCGGCCTTCTGAGCTTCTATTTGCTGCTGATTCTGCCGTATGCGTTCCTGCATTCCCGTGCGTTTCTTTTCCGATTATTCCATGTATTTTTTGAATTCGGCGTTTTTCTTATCAATCATTTTCTGCAGGGCTTCAACTGTTTTTGGCCCCCGCCGAGCCGCTGATTGAAGAGCGGAAAGGCCGTCGCTTCAATCCCGAAAAATGGCTGAAAAAGAAGCAAAAAAAGGGGTAAATTGCACTTTATTTACCCTAAAATAAAGAAAAATGGCTTAAATTTGGAGGCTATGGCCGGTTTTTTGTTGAAAATTGCGGCCCGGGGGCTATAATCATTCGACCGCTTTTTGGAAATGACGAAATGGGCGGTGTTTTATTTTGTCGAAGTATCGATTTTTGAATCAGGAGAATAAGCGTGGAAAATCATAGTAAGAGTCTTCGTAAGCGTGCCCGCAGGCAGGGCTTTCTTGTCCGTCAGGGCACACATAAAGGCCGGGCCATACATTCGCGCAAGCGTCGTGCCGGCCGCTGTGTAAACATCCGCAAGAGCTTTTCATAAGAAAAAAATCAATCCCTCCGTGCAGTGACAACATTGGGAGCGTTTGCGGGTTCTTTTTGCGATTGTATTTTGCTCATCTTTGAATTATACTGAGTTTTGAACGGGGGGCGAAAGGCTTCGACCGGACAGGTTGACGGTCGGCTGGCGTGTCGAGGATGACGGTTGGCCTCGCTAAATATCCGTCAAAAAATCTAACTGGCAACTACCAGTATAAACTGGCTGCGTAAGTAACGCGGCCCGCACCGGCGGGTTTTTCCTGCGGGCCTGCCGCCTGCGACGAACAGCGGGATAGGCGCTGCGGTTTTTCGTTCCGCCGCGATGACAAAGTTCCACCAACGGGATAGCGAAGCAGACAGCCTGTCATTAGGCGGTTTGTGGGGCGAATCTTAAACTAACGACTACACACGTAGAAGGCCGGTCTGAAATGTCTCGGGACGGGGGTTCGAATCCCCCCGCCTCCATTTTCCATATGTTGTTTATTTATAACGACTTATGGTTTATTTATTTAATGTAAGAGTTAGAGAGTTATTTTGCATTTGCACAGCATTTACTTTTTTGATTGAATACCTACAATAATTATCTAAACTATCATGTCAGTGTATGTGACAATTTCTTTTACTATACTTCATCCACGGAGTTCCTTTGGATATCAAAAACGTTATAGCATTGATCGTGTTATCAATCCTATTTTTGGGATGCAATGGAAACAGAATCAGCATGTGTCCAGCGTCAAGCATAATTTCCTTCCAGCGACAGACATTTCTTCCCTTTTATCATAACAGTTATCTCATGACAAGTAGTTCTTAAGGGGGTGCCCCCATGGGGGCAGGAATCTGGACGTCAGTCACCCTTATTTGTATCTTTTCTCTGTTGTGC
>VGXU01000043.1:0-17500 GCA_016873215.1 Planctomycetota bacterium | reverse complement strand
TTTCGGCCTGCGGATGCAGATAGTGTTCTAAGAAAGCAAAACGTTGAAAGGTGGGATATTATGCACATGGCGAATGAGTTAATTTCGATACCGGTTTCCGGGGTGACGATTGGTGCGGCGGCAGCTTCATTAGGATTGATTTGCAGCAGGATACGCCGGGAACTTGTTTCCGAGAAGATCGCATTAATGGGTGTTTTGGGCGCGTTCGTTTTCGCCGCCCAGATGGTTAATTTTCAGCTTCCGCTGATGCCCGGCACCAGCGGGCATCTCATTGGCGCCGTCTTTCTGGCGACAATCCTGGGGCCGAATCTGGCGGTGATTGTATTATCGTCGGTAGTGATTATTCAATGCCTGCTGTTTCAGGATGGAGGGCTGCTGGCGCTTGGGTGCAACATCATCAATATCGCCATTGTCCCCAGCTATGTCGGGTATTTTGTTTATCGGGCGATTGCGGGGGACCGAAAAAACAAAACTCGTCTGCTGGCCGCGGCGGTAGTCGCCTGCGTTCTGGCCGCCGAGGCCGGGTCGGTATTGGTGGTTGTCGAAGCAACAGTTTCGAGAGTTCTGCTGGTTCCGGTGGGGACGTTTCTGGCTACCATGGCCGGCGTGCATTTGCTGGTCGGGGCAATGGAGGGCGTGATTACTGTGGCGATTTTGAGTTATCTGACCACGGTACGGCCGGACTTAATGGAGGGCATAACAGCGGATGGAATACTCAGCCGAAAAGCGGCGATAATCAGTCTTGTGATAATCACGATTATCACGGCGGCTGGGTTTTCTTTGTTGGCGTGCGGTAAGCCCGATGGTCTTGAATGGAGCTACCTGGAGCGGCCCGACCGGCCGGATTTCAAACCGCTGATTGTCAACGAGGACATGCGGATAAAAGCCGCCGATGAATTTCACGGCAAAATCGCCTTAATGCCCGATTATTCCGCTCGCGGCGCATCAGAGGAACATCCTGTATCAGCGGGCTGGACGAGTCTTGCGGGCATTGTCGGTTCGGCGGTCTGTATGGGCATAATCTGGCTCTTCGCCAAACTTCTCCGTCCGGCAAAACCAGCGACAAAATAACGGAAATCGTCATTCCGAGCGAAGCGAGGAATCTATAAAAAAAGTTCAGCCCGCAGGGCTGTCCATAATTTTGACTTTTGATTTTTTACTTTTTATTTTTTCATTATGCATCACAGCTATTTAGACAAATACGCCGACGGCGACAGTTTTTTTCACTGCCTCGACAGCCGGGTCAAGTTCCTGGCCGCGGTGGCATTCTCGGCATTTGTTTTGCTTTCAGGTCCAAAAGCGATTGCCGTTCTGTTTTGTTTTGCGGTCGGGCCGTTTGCCGTGCTGATTTGGGCGGATATTCCGCTTTCGTTTGTATTTCGGCGGATTCTGGCAGTTTGTCCATTTGTGCTGATTCTGGCTTTAAGCGGCCCGTTTTACGACAGGCTGCCTGAGAATGTTGCGGTGGGGCCGTACGTATTTTCTCTTGCCGGCGGCTGGCTGCGGTGTATTTCCATTCTTGGGAAATTCACAGTGACGATGATGACGCTGTTCGCCCTGGTTTGTACGACGCGTTTTGCTGATTTGCTGGCGGGGCTGGAAAAAATGAGATTGCCCCAGGTGCTTATCATCCAATTAGGGATGCTGTATCGTTATTTGTTTGTACTGATGGACCGGGTTCATCATATCCTTCGCGCCCGCAGTACACGTAAACTTCGCAATCTGGGATTTCGACGAGAGACCGAAATTGCCGCGGCGATGGCGGGGTCGCTATTTATCCGCAGTATTGAGACATCCCAGAAAATCCATATCGCGATGCAGGCGAGAGGGTTTTGCGGACAATTTCACAGTATGCGGACGATGGAAATAACCCGGCGGGATATTTTTTTTATTGCGGGTGTAATTATTTTTCTTGGACTGATTCAGTGGGGTGTGAAACCTTTTATGGGAGGTGCATTTCTATGACCGCCGCGGTGAAAATACAGGATTTCTCTTACCGTTATCCGGATGGGACTGCCGCCCTTGACGGGATTTGTTTGACGATTGACCACGGCCGGCGTGTTGTTCTGGTCGGCCCCAATGGGGCGGGCAAATCAACTTTGCTGTTGGCGATGGCTGGTTTTGTTCGCGGTACAGGGAAGGTGTTTATTGATGACGTGGAAGTTCGCTCGTCCAATGCCGGGAAAATCCGGATGCTGCTCGGCTGCTGTATGGAAGAGCCGGACGACCAGCTTTTTATGCCGACGCTGTACGAAGATGTCGCCTTTGGGCCGCTGAATATGGGGCTTAATCCGGAGGAGACGAAGCAGCATGTCGAAAATGCGCTGCGGCAGGTTGGGCTTGAGGCGATGGCCCGCAAGGCGCCGCATCATTTGTCCGCCGGGCAGAAACGCGCCGCGGCGATTGCGACCGTAGTGTCGATGTCGCCCAAAATCATCACCTTCGACGAACCCGACGGCAATCTCGACTGCCGCAATCGCAATAATCTGGTGCGACTGCTTCGCAGCCTTTCGCAGACGCTGATTATCGCCACCTGTAATATGCGTTTTGCCGCCGCAGTTGCCGACCGGGCGGTGGTGGTGGATAACGGCCGGATTGTCGCCGACGGCCCGGCTGCGGATATTCTGTACAATGCGGAATTGATGGCCGCCCACGGTCTCGAAACGCCGTAATTTCACAGCGTGGTATTTTTGAACAAGACGCCGATCAACGGCAAATCTCCGAGAATGGCAGCCTTTGTTAACTTTTTATATGTAATCGTGTTTTGCCAGCCAATCGGGCAAAATTACACGCCAAATCCATGCAAAAACCTGATTATTTCCCGCCGACTTTGGGTTCTGAGCCTTCCAGCAGTCGTTTGATATTTTCAGCGTGACGGGCGATAACCAGCAAAGGGATTCCCGTCGCCGCGATATACAGCGGCCATAAATTTTCAAATCGCCACTCGGAAATCAAGCAAATCAAAACCGTCAAAATGACCGGAAACAAAACCGCCGCCAGCAGCGAAGCCAGCGAAACATAGCGCCATAGCCACATCGCAATTATCCAGACGCCTAATACAATCAGCCCGCTAAGCGTATAATAAGGCCAAAGTCCCATCACCACTCCCATACTCGTGGCGACGCCTTTGCCGCCGCGAAAACCCAGATAAATCGGGAAAACATGCCCCAGGATGGCCGCACATCCCACCGCCAGCCACAGCCCCAACTGGCCGACGGAGGCATTTTTTTCCACCAGTCCAAAGCCGACCGCCAATAACATCGGCACAAGGCCTTTAAGTGCGTCGAGAGCGAAACAGATATACGCCCATTTTTTACCCAGCGCGCGGGACACATTAGTAGCGCCGATATTGCCGGAACCGATTTTGCGTAAGTCAATACCGTGGGCGCGAGCAATCAACAGCCCAAATGGAATCGAACCCAGCAGATAAGCCGCGGCGATTAAAATAATAAAACCCGGTATCATCCGGCGGTTCCTTTCTTTTGTGCCAGAATTATATCATATACCCCCCGCAGTTGTCCAACATGACGGGCAATAGAAACTTTTTCTTTCAAATTATCGGCGAGTATCGCCTCGGTCATCGTTTTTGTGGTTTTCAGATTACACATCGCCAAAACCGCCTCCGCCAGAGCTGAAGTGTCCGTCGGTCTTTCAATCACGATGCCGTGACGGCCCGTCTGAAACTGTTCGGCGGCGCCGTTAAACCGGCTGGTGATGACCGGCTTAGCCTGCGATATCGCTTCAAGAATAAAACGAGAACTTGGGTCATAGTAAGTCGGTAAAACTGCGGCATCACAGGCGGACAGGATGGAAAAAACATCCTCCTGCGGACCACAAAAAAATACCCGGCTTTCAATTCCCATTGCACGGGCTTGTTGACGGTATGCGTCGGGATTATCTTTGCCGATGACAACCAGCGCTGCAGGAGCGGAAGGGCGTTTGCCCACCGCTTCAGCAAAGGCGGTTATCAGTTCCCCCAGGCCTTTAAGACGGAAATTGTTGGCTGCGAAAAGAAATAGCACGACGTTATCCCGCAGCGATAAAGGAAGACGTTTGAATATGTCCTGTCGAAATGCGTTGGCCTGCTGAATGTTCACGATACGGTTGACATTGACGCCGTTGCCAATCAAGGCGATGCGCTCTTCGGGTAAATGATAATGCCGGATAAACTGCTGTTTAACATAATTCGACAAAGCGGCGATGACAATTTTATCGTTCTTAATACACAGCCGCTTTTCAGCCTGCAGCAGCATCGTCCTGCGAATATTGACAAAGTGCGTCATCCGTTTCCAGCAGCGCAGACATGGGCAGGAATAACCCGCGACATTTTGCAGCATCGCTTCTTTGTAGCTGCCGCCGCGGGGCTGATACAAATCGGCGAAATCAAACGGCAGAACACTGTGAATGATGTCATAACGATTCTGTGACAGATGCTGTCGCAGGGCTTTTTCAAAAGTATGAAACGATGTCCGTTTACGCGGGTCGTCGGTACACAAAACAGAACAATACTGTGAAATCTGGCCGGCCGCGGCCAGTATTCGAACGTTGATTCCCTGCGAGGCCAGTTCGTCGGCCAGTTCAGAGATGGACCGCTCCGCTCCGCCCAGGGCGGGAAACATGCGTTCAATAATAATAGCCACGGAAAGCATCATGATATTCTACCGGTGAAAGCTTTACTTTGCAAACGGCACTTCTTTGCCGTGACGAATGTCTCGGTCGGCCATACGCCAGGTACGCCGTTTCAATTTCCGAATCCATCCGCGGTCGAATGGGCTCAAATGGTCTTTCTGTGTATATCGCAGGTAAAAACGAAGCCGGTCGGCCCGGCTGATAATGTTGCCCGGCGCGGAATAATACAATTGCGACAGGTCCTTGAGAATCCACCGCTTCCGAAACAATTTCGGCCGGAATGCCCGCTGCAAGTCAATCAGGGATAATGTGCCGTCGGAAGAATAAAAAATATGGCACAGATAAAAATCCCGGTGGCAGTAGCCGGTTTCATGAAATCGGCGGGCAAAGTCCGCAAGCTGATAAAGAAACGCCAGTTGTTCTTTTCGGGATTGCTGTGATGCCGGCGATAGGAAACATTCCGGCAGTTTTTGCTCAAGCGATTGAGCGTTGGGAACCTCCCGCAGGATGGCAAAACTTTTCTTCTCCCATAATCCGTTCCAGCGGCCGCCGTAAGCAATGGGCTGATACGTTCCGATGCCGCCGGCATTCAGCGACAGGCAGGGCAGAACATCATACTCGGCCGTCAATGCGCGTTTATTCTGGCCGAACCAGTTGCGGAGCTGGACGCCGATCGGCGGATGGTCGTATCGTTTCAAAAAACAACGGATGTTTTTTCCCGGCAGTACAAACTCCGTTCGACTGCGCCACGCCGTCAGTTCTTTTTTGGTCAGAGAAATGCCGCCATGAAAGGCGAATACATTTTCCACTGTATTCAGGCCCAGCGCCCGCAAATCATCGGCAAATTCAGGACAAACCAAATACCCGTCGGCAAACTGGATCAGCGAATCTTTCATTTTGCGTCGCCTCCCAGTATTTTTTGGGCTGCCTCAAAAACCTGCTCGGCGGAGATCGAGTTCATACAATAATGTTCATCCTGCAGGCATTTGGGTTTATCGCAGGGGACACACGGGGCCTGCCCGGCGATGCGGATTTCGTGTTCATAGCCGGTCTCCGTCCAAGCGGGGTTGTTGGGGCCGAACAGCGTGATAATTTTTCGACCGAGAGCCGCGGCAATATGACGCGGGCCGGTGTCATTGGTGATGACCAGGTCGGCTTTTTCAAACAGGGCCTTTAGTGGGCCTGGATCAAGCGGCCGGTCGGACAGACTTAGCAGTGGATGCCGGGCCGCGGAACGGATGGTCTCGGCAATCTTTTTTTCCTGCCTCGTCGGTGCGACGGAAATGAGCACGGCGGCTTTGTAATGTTCAGTCAGTTCATCTGCCAGCCGGGCAAACCGCAGCGGCGACCAGAATTTGCTGGGGCCAAACGCGCCGCCGGGAACAAGGATGACTAAAGGGCCTTGCCGGTTCTGAATCTCGGGAAAAATTACGTTTAAGGCATCCCGGTCTCGCTGCTGGAGGCCGATATAAAGATTTCGATTATGTGAATTTGCTCCGACAAACCGGGCGATATTCAGATAATAATCCATCACGGAGACCGGCCTGAATCGCTGCCCCTGTTTTTCAGGGACAAGTTTGTCCGTCAAAAACAAACTTCTGGCGTCGCGGGCATAGCCGATTCTTCGACCAATGCCGGACAAAAAGACCGTCAGCGCACTGCCGAAGGAATTTTTCAACAAGATCGCCGTGTCAAATTTCTCCCGGCGAAGCTGCTGGTGTAATTCCAAAAAGGAATCTCCTTTTTTTATCCATTCGTTGCAGAATGGGCAGGGCGACAGAAATGCCTGGACGGCAGGGTTTGCAAGAAAAGAAATATGACTGCCGGCATAATACGCTCGAAACGCCGACAGGGCGGGAGTGGATAAAATCGCGTCTCCCAGCGGCGAGGGAAGCCAAATCAGGATTTTTTGCGAGGGCGAATTCGACATTTTCTATGACGGGTTATCCCCGGCCCCGCATCATATAAAAAGCAATGGCCATCAATTGCAGCACCGACGCGTAGCCAAGCATAATCAATACCGACTCGCTGCTGCGGGTCGAATCAATGCAGAACCACAGGCTGACCACTAAGCACGCCACAGCCAGAACCTGGGCGACCCCGGCCAGGACTTTACTAATAGTAAAATCCTCATATTGCCCGGCCCGATGAACCGATTTCAAATGACTGAGCAGTTCGTGCAGCAGTTTTTCTGTTCTCAAAGACATTTGCGGCTCCTCGGATTGTTCGGCCAAAGGATGCGGTATCCGGGCGGATTCAGCGGATGCGGTTTTCTCAACGGGTTTCCGAATCTCCGGCTCCGGCATTTTTTCCGTCGGGATTTCCTTTGGGCTGTAAACCGGTTCAGCCTTTGGTTCCGCCGCCGAAACCTCATGCTTTTGCTCATCTGTTTTTGCAGATTGTTTGGCCGGTTCAGCAACCGGCGGTTCAATTTGTTTTTGTTCAACAGGCTCTTCCGTTATGGGAGCAGCGACGGTATTTACAGGCCCGCTGATAACGTGCGGCGAATCCTCAGGGCATGACACCGCCGCCGCTTGCGGAGGTTCCGTCTGCGCAGGTTCATCATGCCGCTGTTCGAATGTCGTCTCCATCGACTGCCGCAATTCATACATCCGGATAATATTGACGGCCTCGCGGATATTGACTGCTTGACGGTCGGGCTGCGGGTCGGAAGGATTTTTTTGCACGGGTTTAATGGGACTGTTGATAAGAATGGTTTTGCAGCCGGCACGCATGCCCGCTTCAATGTCGCGATAGGAATCGCCGATCATCCACGACCGCGACATATCAATATCCAAGTCCTGCGCAGCTTTTAACAGCATCCCCGGGGCGGGCTTTCGCATTTCGCTTTCCATTCGGTATTTCGGGATAACGCCGTCGGGATGATAAGGACAATAATAAATCGCGTCTAAGTATGCTCCCTCGTCGGCCAGCAGTTTTTCAAGCTGATGATGAATCTGCGATAGTGTCTCCTCGGTGAGAATTCCCCGCGCGACGGCGGACTGATTGCTTACCACCACCACCTTGAAATTCATTTTCCGAAGCTGCACAAGCGAAGCGGCCGCCCCGGGCAGCAATTTGACCTGGCTGGGGTGACTGATGTAGCCGGGGTCCTCTATCAGCGTGTCGTCCCGGTCCATAAAAACCGCTTTGTATTTTGAATTCGACATAATTACTATTGTTTAAGTTTTTCTATCGTTGCCGTGGTGCTTTTTCCCTGCACCAGCGGAGCCAGAATTACCTTACCGCCGTACGATTGCACAAACTCTCTGCCAATGACGCCTTTCTCGGCCCAATCAACGCCTTTAATCAAAATATCAGGCTTAACCTCTTTTACTAATTCCAGAGGGCCGAGCTGGTCGAAAACAACAACATAATCCACGCTTTCCAGCGCTGCCAGCACCGCCGCACGCTCATGCTGATTGTTGATCGGCCGGGTTGGGCCTTTAAGCTGCCGTACCGAATTATCGGAGTTAAGCCCGATGACCACGATATCGCCGTGCGATTTGCAGAATTTTAAGTATTCGATATGTCCGACGTGCAGCACATCAAAACAGCCGTTGGTAAAGACAATTTTATGCCCTGTTCGTCGGTGAAAACCCAGCTCTTCCAGCAGCGAGGCAAGGTCGCGGATTTTCCCCGTCTTGCCTTTTCGCGCGGCGAGGATTTCATTGACGATTTCATCGATCGTCACGGTAGCGACGCCGAATTTTTCGACCTCCAGCCCTGCGGCAATATTTGAAAGCCGTACTGCGGTTCTGTAATCGTACCCGGCGGCCAGGGCCACAGCTATCATTGCCAGCATCATATCGCCGGCGCCGGTCACGTCGTACACATTTCTGACTTGCGTCGGAATCTGCTCCGAAATCTCGGCCGTATGCAGAAACGCTCCTTCCTTGTCGAGCGTAATGACCGCCGCGTCGAGCTGCAAATCCCGACGCAGTTTTTGAGCGGCTTTTTGCGCCGCTTCCATAGTATCAACCGGAATCCCCGAAGCAATCGACGTCTCCTTGCGGTTTGGCGTAATCAAGGTCGCGCCGGCAAACTTGGAATAATCCTCGTGCAATGGCGGGTCCACCAATACTTTTTTACCCGCCTGCTTTGCCAGTTGAATGAGTTGACGGCAAAACGCCGGCTGCAAAATGCCCTTGTTATAATCCTGCAGACAAATAATATCCGCCTGCGTGAGTTTCTGTTTATACAGTTTCAGTAATTCTTCGTATCGCGGCGCATCGAGAGATTCGGTTATCTCATCATCCACTCGCAAAAGCTGCTGACGATGACGATGCTGAGCCAGACCGATGATACGCTGTTTGGTGATGGTGGGGCGGTCCGGCGCCATCAGCAGGCCGGAGATATCCGCGTCCCGTTCACTAAGCAGCTTGCGCAGTTGCCGGCCGTTTTCGTCATTGCCGGTGATGCCGATGCAAATACATTTCGCCCCCAGCGCCAAAATATCGGCGGCCACCGATGCCGCTCCGCCGCAGCTGTACTCCCGCCGAACAACCTTCAATACCTGAACCGGGGCTTCGGGGCTGATGCGGAGTGCATCGCCGTAAACGTATGCGTCCAGCATAAAATCGCCGACCAGCAAAATGCTCGGCGAACCCAGACTGGTTGCTGTTTTCAAAAGGTCAGGATTGCTCATAACATCGTTTTTCCCTGTTTTTGCCCGATGGCTTTATCAATCAGCGCCGTTATTATATCAGCATTGGCTGCGAAATCCAGTTCCATTACAAGGGAGCCAAAGACAACATCTTCCATCTGCTTGCAGAAAGCCGCTGTTTTGACCCAGTCTTTTTGTGTACAGACCGCCATCTCCGCGCCGCTTTGCCGCGCCTCGGCCGTGATAGCCCGCACGTCCCGCATCGAATAGGAATAATGGTCGTTAAAAAATTTCGTACCGACGATAGTCATTCCATCCTGGGTCAGACAATGGACAAAGGCCTGCGGATTACCGACGCCGCAATAGACGAATAATTTCTTTTGCTTCAATTGCTCCAGTGGCAGGACCTGTCCCGTCAGGCTAACAGCGTGCGTGTGGCGATGGACCGCACGCGCTATCGGAATATCACCGGCAATCCGGCGGATGGATTGCTCAATTTGTGAAATCTGTTTGGCGTCGGCCTGGTCAAAACGGGTAATCACGACAACATCCGCTCGTTTCAATCCGCTCAGTGGCTCACGCAGCAGACCGGCCGGCAAAAGTTTTTCATAGCCAAACGGACACGTCGCGTCAACCGCCAGAATATTCAGGTCCCGCGCGACGCCCCGATGTTGATAACCATCATCCAGCACCAGAACTTCAGAACCAAAACGTGCCTTCGCTTTTTTGGCGCCGTTCCATCGGTCGGGGTCAACCACCACTTCAACGTCCGGACAGCTTTTGGCCAGCAGTGCCGGCTCATCGGACATCTCCCCCACGGAGGTCTTGTAGCCTCGCGTCAAAATCGCGCAGCGAAGCCCTTTTTGGCACAGATAGCGACACAGCCAGATGACTAATGGGGTTTTACCCGTGCCGCCGGTGGTAATGTTGCCGACGCTGATGACGGGAACATCTGCTCTGCGGGTAGGCAAAATGCCGCAGCGATACAACCCATTGCGAATTCGTACCGCTGCGCCGTAAGGCAAAGAAACACCGGCCAGCAGCAGTCGCAGCAATCCTGCCGTGCCACGACGGTCCTGCCCGGAAATAATATTCCGATAAGCGGTCTGATTCAAAAGTTATATCCCTTGGTTTCCGATAGGCACGGCCCGCGGCAAATTACCTTTTTTTCATCCGTGCGATAATCGCATCAGCCATCTGGCTGGTGCCCACGGCCGTCGGGTCATTGCGGTCAGCCTTCATATCGTAAGTGACATATTTGCCTTCGGCGATGATGTCCGCAATCGCTTTTTCCAGCGCATCCGCTTCTTTGACCATCTTTAAGTGACGCAGCATTAATATGCCCGAAAGTATTAACGCTGTCGGATTGACCTTGTTTTGGCCTTTGTATTTGGGCGCGCTGCCGTGCGTGGCTTCAAAGATTGCTCCTTTGTTGCCGATATTGGCTCCTGGCGCGACGCCTAAGCCGCCCACTAACCCGGCGCATAAGTCGCTGAGAATATCGCCATACAAATTCGGCAGTACGATAACATCGTATAGCTCCGGCTTCTGCACAAGCTGCATACACATATTATCAACGATTCGGTCTTCGAATTCGACATCCGAAAAACCCTTGGCGACGTTCCGGCTGACCTCCAGCCACAGACCGTCGGTGTATTTCATAATATTGGCTTTATGGACGGACGTCACTTTTTTGCGGTTGTTCTTGCGGGCGTATTCAAACGCATACCGCACGATCCGCTCCGTGCCTTCCACGGAAATGGGCTTGATGCTGATGCCCGCGTTGGGGCCGATGGGCCGCTTGGAATGTTTATTGAGCCAGCTAATCAGCTCCAGCGTCTCGGCCTTGCCTTTTTCGTATTCGATCCCCGCGTACAGGTCTTCCGTGTTCTCGCGGACAAGCACCAGGTCGATATTCTGATACTGGCTGCGGACGCCTTTATAGCTTTTGCACGGCCGGACGCAGGCGTATAAATCCATCGCCTGACGCAGATGGACGTTGACGCTGCGAAACCCCGTACCCACGGGTGTCGTGATCGGCGCCTTCAGGCCGATGCCGTTTTTCCGGACCGATTCAATCGTCGCCTCCGGCAGGGGTGTCCCCTCTATGGCCATAATATCCACCCCGGCCTGCTGAACGTCCCATTCAATTTTCGCTCCCGTTGCATCAATACACCGTCGGGTCGCTTCCGCGATCTCCGGCCCGATGCCATCACCCGGTATCAGTGTCACTTTAGTCATTGTGCAAAATTCTCCTGTAGAATTGGTATTTTCAGGCCGGTTTTTCCCGGCATCAAAGGCGGTTATGTTAACCACAGACCGACGCAGGGTCAAGGATTATCCCTATATAAAAAAGGCGATGTGTATCGAGTTTTGCGGCTACTAAAAAGCATGGGGGCGTATCGGTCGCGTCGACTTGTCTCGCCGAAGTTTTAACGAAGGCGGAAGCATAGCTAAGACGGAAGCCGCCCAATACAATACTGGCTTTGTAGAAGACTTATAGGCACGGTCAACTGGGTGCCCTGCCCACGTGCTTGCATGGGCAGGATAAGCTTGGCCGTGGGGGAAAATGATACCCACGAAATCATTGTCTGTCATTCCCGCGCAGTGCCTGCCCCCGCGAAGGCGTGGGGCGGGAATCCAGTGGTGGTTACCGGCGAAACCCGCACCGGCACAAACGCCTATAGTATCACCTACCAATATGACCCCGCAGCAAATCGGACGCAGATGGTCAAGAATTCGGTTGCAACAAGTTATACTTACAACAATAAAAATCAGTTGCTGACGGAAACCACCGGCGGCACAACGACAACATACACTTACGACGCCAACGGTAATCAGGTATCCAGAACCACCGGCGGCAATACCACAACCTATACCTGGGACTGGAATAATCACCTGTTATCTGTCTCTGCGTCGGGCGGCAGTACGTCTTATGCATATGACGGCGACGGCAACCGGATCAGCAAGACCCAAAACAACGTTAAAACCAAGTATATCAACGATGTGGCTCTTGGATTGGTGCAGGTGTTGATAGAAGCCAATTCTGCAAACCAGGTGCAGGTTGTATATACTTATGGCAATGGTTTAATAAGCATGACAAAAGTGGGCATAAACTCTTATTATCAGCATGACGGTCTGGGATCAACAAGGCTATTAACCAACTCTACCAGTGTATTAATCGCTTCCTACGCCTATGATTCCTTCGGCAATGTAATCGCTTCTTCTGGTACAAATGATAACGCCTATGGTTTTACTGGAGAACAGCAGTTTGAAGAAGTAAACAATATGGTATTCCTAAGAGCGAGGTATTATGATCCAAAAATGGGAAGGTTTATTTCAAGGGACCCGATTGGTTATAAAGGCGGGTTAAATTTATACGCCTATGCAAGGAATAATCCTGTAATTTATATTGATTTGAGAGGCACCAAATGTCAAGATGCTTCTAATTCTCCAGAGGTTAAAGATTGCTTAAATAAACTTAGTGAGTGTATGAAAAATGATCCAATCAAAAATGCTGTTGATCGAGCCAAAAATGGTCAGGGTGTAAAGATACAGATATGTGATGACCCTGCCAATGACCTTGGCGATGATGTTCTTGGAGACTACGTATGGAGACCTTGGCCGTTCAAAGATAGAATAAGACTGGGAAAAGGGTTTGAATGCAGCACATTGTTGCATGAGATTAGTCATTTTGAGGATGGCTATTGGGGAAGATGGAGACCTGGGAAAAGTGAGGATAAGGCGTATGATTACGGCGACAATAAATACTATCAAAACTGTTGTGACAAGTAAAAACAATTAATAAGGCGCAAAGAAAATGACATATAAAAAATGTTTATTCTTCTTATCAGTAGTTTTGCTGATGATTATAATTGTTATCGGGATCATAATTCCTATGTTTCGTATTGACCGAACACCAGGTTGGGGAGAAGATGGCAACAAATTCCTCTATGGCGTTAATAAGGCACTGCAAAAGTATTCATTGTCGCACGAAAACAAGATGCCTTCTACGCTATCATTGCTCTATCCTGAATATATAGACGATAAGCGAGTGATTGAACAGACGCCACTATTTGCAGGACAGAAGATGGCAATAATCTACTGGTGCCCCCAGAAACTTGGAGATGCCGGTACTCCTGTTGCCCAGATAGTGCTTGATCCGGGTGTTAAGACTTCTTATCGGTGGAGAAGTTTTGTTTTATGGGGAGACGGAAAGGTTCGGCATGGTCAAAAATATTAGGTGGTTATAACTGTGCCGTTTCAGGTCTTGATGGAAACGAATAATGTCGGTACAATACAGGCAACTTATACGTATGGACAGGGCTTGATCAGTATGCGAAGAAACGGCACTGACGTTTATTATCATTCAGACGGGCTTGGCTCAGTCAAGCAGCTTACAGATAGCGGTGGGATAGTAACTGCTAACTACACTTATGATTCATTTGGAAACTCTGTAGGTTCTGTGTCCTCTGTGGCAAATATTATTTCAAGCTGCGAACAATGTCCGATTGAAGCCGGGCGAAAATCGTTTCTAAGCTGCTGTTGTAATTTTTAACGATATCCCCGCCGGTGCGTTTTTCGAACGATTCTTTGCTTTCGTAAGTTGTATCCATTATGACGGTGCTGCTCCGGCCGGCGTTGTTCATTTTCACGAGAATGAAGTGCATTTTCAGGACGGTTTTAAGTGCGGCCGGGTCTGAAAAATCGGCATACATCGCCAGAAGATGCGATTCGAGAATATATTCCGCTGTTGCTGCGGTGGAAGCGGACAATACATCGTGAAACACATTGCCCTGTTCCAGCCAGATACGCAATTGCTCGGTGATCTGCTCATTGGGAGGCGTCAGAAATTTCTTGTAATAATCCTGCTGATACTGACTGTCCTGCGTGCGGTAAAGAAAATACTGGCTGTCAAACGGCGCCGCCGCCCGGCAGTAACGGATTTTCAGCGTGCCATCCGCCGCGGTTGTCTGAGGCTGAACATTGGCCGCTATTTCCAAAAGAAACGACTGCTCCTGACGATTCAAACTCTCACGCGATGCGCAGCCCGATAAACAAAAGGCTGCCCAAATAATCGTTGTCAGGTGCGTCATAATATGTTTTGTCATTTGACCATCTCCGTTTTTGCCGGGGGAGCCGACAACAGCATTTGTGCCGGGTCCGCCTTGAGTTGTTCGGATAGTTCTTTAAGATTTCTGCTGGTTGCTTTGAAATCAACCAGAATTTTATCAAAATCATCCTGATGAGTTGAAACAAGGTGTTCTATCTGTCGCAGATTACGGTCTAATTGGGCCAGTGTGTCGGCAAAATTGGCCGGCGGCTTATTCGGGTCGGAGGATTGCAGCAGGACCCGCGCATCCTGCAGCGTCACGCGGAACTGGTCCATCATGTCCGTCGCCGATTGGCGAAGCTGGGCCATTTTCGTCTCTTCCACTGCAATCTGGACGCTCTTTAATGTGGTTTCAAGCTGCGCAAAAATGGCGGGAAAATCAATTTTCTCTAACCGCTGAAAAACCGTATCCACCGCCTGCGTAAAACTGGCAATCAGGCTGCGGGTCGAGGGAATATAAATATTTTTCGGCTTCCACGGCACCGCCAGCGGCGGATTGCTTTTTGGGTCCAGATAATCCGCCTCCATATATGCGATGCCCGTGATGCCCTGATAAGACAGCTTCAGACGCAGCCCATTATTAACCTGCTGACGAATCATCGCTGCGATTTGGCCCGGCTCGGTTCCCATATCGGAAAAATGTTTTTTATCAATCGACATAATAACCAGAACGTATCGGCTGAACTTGGCGTAATCGAGGCTTTTCGTATCCATTGGATATTGCTGTGGAGCGAAAGTGATTTTCTCGATGCGCCCGATGGCCACGCCGCGATGCAGCAGGGCCATCCCGACGCCCAGCCCCTGCACGGATTCGTCAACGTAGGTCTCCACGGTAAATCGCTCGCCGCCGAAAACGTCGGCGCTGACTAAAATCAGCCCCGTGATCAACAGGGCCAGAATGACAATCACAAATAACCCGATTCGATAATAATGCGTATTCGATTTCATAGCCTGACCGTTTCGAATAGTTTAAATTTCATTTTTCACTGACTCCGGCGCTCGTACCGAACGATTAAAAAACCGCCACACCGGCAGAATATCCACGCGACGCTTCAAGTCCTCCGGCTTGCCCTGAACGATGATGCCCTTGACGGACTGGTCCAGCATAATCGCCGTATCCGCCACCGCGTAAATACTCTGCAATTCGTGGGTGACAATCACAAATGTCAGCCGCAGCGTCCCGGCCAATTCCAGAATCAGCTCGTCCAATTGTGCCGCCGTCACCGGGTCCAGGCCCGCCGACGGCTCGTCCAGAAACAGAATCCGAGGGTCCAGCGCTATCGCCCGTGCCAGCGAGGCCCGTTTCTGCATCCCGCCGGAAAGCTGACTGGGGCTATGATACTCAAACCCCGAAAGCCCCACTAATTGCAGTTTCATCGCCGCAATCATTTCACAGGCCTCACGAGGCAGAGACGTCAATTCTTCCAGAGGCAGCATCACGTTTTCCAGCACACTGATGGAGCCGAACAAAGCGCCGTTCTGAAACGCGACACCGATTTGGGACAAAAGGTTTTCCCGTTTCTTTTCGCCGGCGGCAAAAAAATCCTCTCCATACAAAAAAACCTGCCCGGCAATCGGTTTCGCCAGCCCAATCAGACTGCGAAGCAGCGTTGTTTTCCCGCACCCCGAGCCGCCCAGTATAACCGTAATCGTCGCTGGTGGAATACTGAAATTCACATCATGTAAAACCACATCCCCGTCGTATCCGACGGAAAGATTTTTTACTTCAATAACAGGTTCGCGTCCGCTCATCGTTTATATACCCAGAATATGCAGCAAAACAGAGAATATCCCTTCGGCGACAACAATCCATACAATACCGCTGACCACGGCACGGGTCGTGGAAATACCCACGGCGCCGGCCCCGGATTCCGTCTGAAGACCCCGCAGGCAGCCGATGCCTCCAACCAGTCCCCCGAAAACAGTCGCTTTGACAAGTCCTACCGCAATGTCCGTGCCGTCAAGAATATACTGTACATGGTCATAATACGTCGCAAAACTGTAGCCCAGAGATAAAATAACAATCGCGCTTCCCGCCAGTCCGGCAAAGTTGGTTAATACGGTCAGCAGGGGGGCCATCAGAATAGTACTGGCCACCCGCGGCACAACCAGAAATCGCATCGGCTCCAGGCTCATCACTTCCAGCGCATCCAGTTCGTTATTGATTTTCATCGTTCCCAGTTCCGCCGCAAAGGCCGAACCCGTCCGGCCCGCCATAATCACGGCGGTGATAAACGGCCCCAGTACACGCACCATCGCAATCGCTACCAAATCGGATACATAAACTTCCACGCCGAATCGCCGCAAAGGCATCGCGGAACTGAATGCCATAATCAGCCCAAAGAGCAGCCCCAGCAGAAAAGTAATCCCCACGGCATTCACGCCGACCAATTCTGTTTGCCTCAGAAAATCACCCCAGCGGATTCGTTTCGGATGACGAACCTTCCATAGCATAGAGCTTATCCAGTGTCCCAGAAACGTGGTTTGCTCTCGAATGTCTTCAAGCAGATAGACCGCGGTTTTCCCGATTTCCTCAACCGCCGGGATTTTCTTTGGAGACGCGGCGAGCGTTTCGGCCAGCTTGCCCCGGTCAAATCGCTGCATCAGCGACTGAATATCCGCCGACAGGCCATGAATTTCCGTTCGTATCTTTTTTTGCCGGCCGAGAGATTCCAGGGCAAACAGCAGGGCAATCCCGGCCCCGTCGCAAAAATGTATTTCTGAGGTGTCGATAATCAATTGTTCCCTATTCAATTTCCGCGACAGCTCAGAAATTTCCGGCCACAATGCAGGCACGGTCTGACCATCCAACCGGCCGGAAAGAATGATATGAATTTCATCCGGACGGGTTTCAAGGGTCAGTTGTGCATTTTCGCTGGTTATGGATTTCGGGCCGGACAAATGAGCCTCCGTGCGTTCAATGAATTCTGTTTTAATACGACATTGTAGCCCTGTTTCCATCATTGTCAAGCAAAACCGGCGGAGTGGGTGGAATGGGAAGGGAACATCGTATCCCCCTGATGAAGATAAGATGTATGACGATGAAACGGTATCAAGAACTAAAGAAGTTGTGGGCTGGGGGTACCCCCAGCGGGCGACATTTTGTATCCAAATTGCCCGGCAAAAAGACTTGAATTAAAAAGACCCTCGCG
>VGXU01000042.1 GCA_016873215.1 Planctomycetota bacterium | reverse complement strand
AAAATGGAACCAACTTGGCAGATCTGGGAACACCCGCCCATACCTTAAAATCTTTGATGGGGCATTCCAGCATCAATACAACCATGAAATATTATATCAAAACGACCGATGAAAATAAGAAGAAGGCAGTCAAAGGTCTGGAAGATTTGATGAATAAAAATTGAGGTTAGTGTTTATCAATTATTCTTGTCTCCTCGCTAATTATCAATCCCATTTCCTCATCTTATTTGGTTCGATTCATTCATATCACTCAAATAGTACTGGTCAGATAGTCTGTAGTTAAAGAAGGGGAACGCAAAAAGGACGCATAGACCTGTTTTTGGGTAAAAAATAGATGGGGTGATGATAACAAAAATACTCCCTATCTTATTATTAAATAGGGAGTTAAGAATATTGGGCCCTGTAGGATTCGAACCTACGACCAAGGGATTATGAGTCCCCTGCTCTACCGCTGAGCTAAGGGCCCGCTCTAAATGTATATTGTGTAATGAATAATGAATAAATGATTATGCAATACACATCATTTCCAAACAATCTCGACGTGCCGTTTATACTACGGTATAATACCATTTCTGTCAATAAGTTATCGGTATTTGGATGGTGGTACTCCAAAATGGCAAAACAGAATCAACAGGCGATACTGCATACATTGCCCGCAACGCGGGATGAGATGCTTGCGCAGGGCTGGGACCGGCCGGATGTTATTTTGATTACCGCCGACGCATACGTGGACCACCCGGCTTTTGGCGTTGCGATGATCGGCCGATACCTGCAATCGCTGGGCTGGCGGGTTGCAATCCTGGCCCAGCCGGACTGGCGGACGGTCGAGCCATTTCGCATTTTTGGGCCCCCCAGGCTCTTCTGGGGCATCACATCCGGTTGCATCGATTCACGCCTGAATAATTACGCCTCCATGGGACACAAACGCATGGAAGATGTTTATAGTCCCGGCGGACAACTCGGGCTGCGCCCCGACCGGCCGCTGCTGGTTTATTCCGCCCGTGTCCGGGAGGCGTATAAAAATATCCCGATTATTCTCGGCGGCCTCGAAGCCAGTCTTCGCCGGCTGGCACATTATGATTTTATCGAAGACAATCTCAAGCGCTCTGTTCTCATCGATGCCAAAGCGGATATCCTCGTTCACGGAATGGGTGAGCGGGCCATCGCTGAAATCGCCCGGCGGCTGGATGCAGGCAAGACCGTCGATGATTTGACTGACATACCGGGCATTGCCTACCGTATTGTCCGCGATGTAAAAATTCCTGAAAATGCGGTTCATCTGCCATCGCTGGAACAAATCGAACAGGATAAGCGGCTGTTTATGGATACCCAGTTAACGTATCAAAAGCACGCCCATCCCGGCGATAAACCCATTGTGCAGGAGCAGGGGGCGGGCATTGTCGTGGTCAATCCGCTGGCTGAGCCGCTGGAGGCCAAAGAATTGGATGCTATTTACGCCTTGCCGTTTACGCGGCAGGCGCATCCGATGTATGCGAAATTCGGAGGCGTACCGGCGCTGAAGCCCGTGGAGTTCAGCATCACCACACATCGGGGCTGTTTTGGCGGGTGCAATTTCTGCTCCATCTTTTTTCACCAGGGCAAAACCATCCGCAGCCGGTCCGTCGAATCGGTTTTGGATGAGGCCGAAATTCTCACCCGGCAAAAAAACTTTGGCGGCACCATTAGTGACCTTGGCGGCCCGACGGCCAATATGTATGGGATGGATTGTTCCAAATCCGGTCCCTGCGTAAGAACAAGCTGTCTGTTTCCATCGATTTGTCCCAATCTCAAGGCTGACCATACAAAAATTATTCGCCTGATGGAGTCGGTGTTGAAATGGCAGGGCGGCAAAAGCCGAAAACTGCGTACCTATGTCGCCTCCGGTATTCGCCATGACCTTGCACTGCAGTCGCCGGAATATGTCGGGCTGTTGGCGCGGCATTTTACCGGCGGCCATCTGAAGGTGGCGCCGGAGCATTACTGTCCGCATGTGCTGGAATTGATGGGCAAACCTTCGTTTGATGTGTTTGAGCAGTTTGAAGATAAATTCACGACCCTGTCGCGCAAAGCAGGGCGGGAGCAATATCTCGTGCCGTATTTTATCAGTGCGCATCCTGGCTGTTCGCCCGACGATGCGGTGCGTTTGACGGAGTACTTGGTCAATCGCAACTGGCGGGTCCGGCAGGTGCAGGATTTTGTGCCGGTGCCTTTGACGATGTCGGCGGCGATGTATGTCGCAGGCCTTTCGCCGCGCAGGAAAACCGTCTATATTCCCAAAGGGCAAGGCGAAAAAAAACTGCAATTTGCGCTGCTGCAATACCACGACCGCCGCAACGCCAGAATGCTGTCCAATTATCTGACCGGCCGGAATCTGCACAAACTGCTGAGCCGTGTCCGCCATGCCCAATCTATCACCAAAGGCAGGAAAAGGCGATGACATAAAATATTTGGAATATTTCTTTAGGATGAAGACGCGATGATTTCAAAACTGCTTTCTCTGTACACCCGGCTGTTTGGCTTATGGATTATTCTGGCGGGGGTGGTGGCGTATTTCTGGCCGCATGTGTTTGATGGCGCTGCAAAATTCAATCTTTATTTTTTTGCCCTGACCATGTTCGGCATCGGCGCGGTGATGACACCACAGGATTTTATTCCTCTGGTTCGTCAGCCCTGGCTGATGTTGCTTGGCACAATTGCGGAATATATCATCATGCCGTTTGGGGCGTTTTTTTTAGCTAAAGCGTTTCATTTGTCCGATGAACTGGCCGCCGGGCTGATTCTGGCCGGTTGTGCGCCGGGCGCGATGTCGAGCAACGTCATCTGTTATATCGCCCGAGCCGATGTCGGCTATTCGGTCGCATTGACGTCTGTGACAACATTATTGTGTCCGCTGACGACTGCGGGATTGACATGGCTTCTGGTCGGAACCCGGTTGGATGTGAGTTTCCAGAAGATGTTTTTTGAGCTTGTCTGGATGGTCATCGTGCCGCTGGCGGCGGGCTTTACGTTCCGGCATTTTCTCCCACGATTGACAAAAAAAATGGAAGAAGTCTTTCCCGCCATCTCTGTTACGTTTATCATTTTTATCTGTGCTATTGTTGTCGCCGCCAATCACGACCGGCTGATGGATATGACCGGCAAGATTCTGCTGACGGTGGTTTTGCTGAATGTCGGCGGCCTGTATGCGGGACATCTTTTGGGATTGTTATTTCGGCTGGGTGTGCCGCAGCGGCGGACGCTTAGCATCGAGATCGGCATGCAGAACGCCGGCCTTGGCACTGTGCTGGCCATTCACAATTTCGGCCCCCGTGCCGCCGTTCCGACGGCCCTGTTTGTCTATGTCAGCATCTTCACTGCCGCGATTATGTGCGAATACTGGAAACGCAGTAAAGCCCGAAGTTGCCAATAAAAAAGGCGTTATATTTCATTGTTCTCAATTACATGGTTGCTGATTATTCCGGTTTATTCCACCTCTTGAGTAACCACCTGAAGGATTTTCTTTTCCTGCTGTTGCAGCAGGTTGCCAAGGCCGGTCAAACTGAGCCAATAAAAAAGGGCGAGGATTCCCAATAGTCCTATAGATAAGAAGAAGTTTACCATCGCAGCGGGCAGCCAACCTGCTTTTGACAACAGCAGTCCCAAAGCGGGCGGAAGAAATATCGGAATCATGGCGGCCGGAAGCAGCATGTGTGAAACCATAATCAGGAAGACTGTCATTGCAGGAATTTTCGTTGGTTTCAGCGTTCCCGAAGCAATGCGGTAAGGCACAAGCACAGACATCAGGTTTCCCGCCATGCTGAGCAGCAAAAAGGCCGTCACCAACTGAAAGCCGGCGGCAATAATGATGATAAATGAGATATGCATCGCGATTTTAATGAGTACGAGAAAGGTCAATCCGATCCCGACGGCTATCGGCAGAATCGCCAGATTTTTTCCCAGCAGGATATATTTTCGCGGTACCGGCAAAAGGACGAGTTGGCGAAATCCGCCCCGGTCGAAGCCGAACTGGTTGCACATGAGTTGACTGATGCCAAAGAAAACAAGCGCGATGGAGCCTGTGGCGACAAACGGTTTGAAGGTGTCGCCGAGAGTTGCCGATCGCCGTACAAAAATCATCGCTCCAAAAAACAGCATCATAAAGAAATTAGTCGCCAATGCCATCTTTACTTCCGGCGCCCTGACAAGAGAACGAAAGAAGGCCAGTGCCAGCGCCGCGGCTTCTGCCGGAATACCGGGCAGTTGTCTCTCAAGGAAGTTCCTGGCGACAGCGGTATCCTTTTTTGCGTTCGTTTTTCGTGGGATGCTCCTGCCTGCCGTTTGTCCTTGATAGAAACGAAAGGTTGTCCGGTAGGCTCGCCTTAAACCCCATCCACCGATAAGAAGCGCGCCGGCAGAACCCAATATTGCGGGCCAGGCATTTCCCTGGGCCAGTGACATCGCTCCATTGCCAACCCACAGGAAAGGCACATAATTATGCGCTGCCAGGACCGCATGGGGAAGAGCAAGGTCTTTGCCTATGTGGGGACGGCTGGTTGTTTGCCGGTCGGATTGTGTTGATTGGGTTGTGTTGTTTGACCTGTGTCGTTCAGGATGGAACAGGACATTCCCGAAAAGATTTGGAAGCTGGCTTACCAGGATGAATGCAAAGGTGACTCCGGTGATAATAGCACGGCGACGGCGTTTGTTTATCATGAGGGTGACCAGCCATCCACGCAGACAATATGTCCATGAGGTTATCATGAATATAAATGCCAGTACCAGCGGGAACATGCAAATCATTGTCCAGCTCCTGCCCAGGACCAGTCCAACAGAAAGGCCCATCATTCCGGGCAAAAACAGAATGATGCTGGGGGTAAGATGTGACGCGAGATAATTCACCAGAAAGATATCTCTCTGCGAGATCGGCAGATGCAGCATCCGGTTGATGTCGATGGTTTCCGACCGCTGGATTTCCGAAATGATACCAATCGTCCCAAAAAGCAGAAATGCGCCGATAATCAAATCCCATGCCACGAGGATAACCGTGGGCGAAGCTCGTGACAGCGCCAAAGCACCCGCCAATATGCCAGCGATTCCGCATCCTGCTCCGAAAGTTATTCCGCCGGCAGCGGCAATCATTGTAATCACGGCATTCAACGGCCCGCCGCGAGACCATTGATTTCGCGTCAGGCGCCATCGCAGCCAGAGGATTGTGCGAAGCTGGCTCCAGTTCATCTAATCCTCCAGCCAGCTTAGTCTCTGCCGCTCGACGTGGTCGCTATCCACGGTTTCAAGAAATCGTTCCTCAAGTGAACCGCTCTTGCGAATCTGGTCCA
This sequence comes from Planctomycetota bacterium, assembly GCA_016873215.1. GTDB lineage: Bacteria > Planctomycetota > Phycisphaerae > Sedimentisphaerales > Anaerohalosphaeraceae > Anaeroglomus. Next base: position 16,388 of record VGXU01000042.1, on the reverse strand, counting down.
TCGTGTCCTGGTACACCAGCTTGCCTTTGGCGATAATCCCGACGTCCGTGCAGAGCTTTTCCACAATCTCCAAAACATGCGATGTCAGGAACACCGTCGTGCCGCGTTGGACACAACGCTTCAACGTATCTCGCAATAAACGGGAAGATACGGCATCGATGCCCTCAAACGGCTCATCCAGAAACAGCAGGTCGGGATTGGGAATCAGCGCCGCCGCCAGGGTGAGCTTCTTTTTCATTCCATGTGAATATTCGAGGGTGAGTTTCTTCTCCTCGTTATCCAGACTCATAATGGTCAGCAGCTCCTGACAGCGGTCGCGTACCGTCGCCATGGGCAATTGATACATACGTCCGACGAAGGTGAGATATTCACGCGCAGTCAGGTTGTCGAACAGTGCCAGTTCCTCCGGCACAACTCCAACGCGCCGCTTGATCTCCCTGGCTTTGTTGGCGTCGGTCATGTCTTCGCCGAGGAGATACATCGTGCCGCGCGTGGGTGCGAGCAAACCCGTGAGCATTTTGATTGTGGTGGATTTGCCCGCGCCGTTGGGGCCGAGAAAACCATAGAACTTTCCGGCTTCCACGCACAAATCGAGGCCGTTGACGGCATAGAGATCGCCAAAACAACGGGTTAATCCATGCGTTTCGATGGCGATAGTCATACGAGAGTTGAGTCCACTGAGATTTTCCATTTTCACCTGCTCAATTATATTGCACAACCTTCCTTCTCATAGAATATAGACTTGTCTTGAAAAAGCAAGTTTTTTAACTTTAGAAGATATTTCAGCCGCAATGATCGCAAAAGTACGCATTCCCATCGTCCCCTATTTATATCATAAACGTTGACATTCGTTTGGAGAAGTGCACAATAAGTGTTTAAGTACGAAATCCGGACGTCGAAACCCGGAACAAATACAAATGACCAATATGCCAGAGGAATCATCCATGGACAAAAGCTACTGGAATCGGATGGGCAAAAATTACCGCGATGAGATTTTCAGTGTCTCGGAAAGCGACAAATGCAAAGTCATTGAAAAGCACTTAAAAAAGTTTTCCGGCCGCAATAAAATTGCCGCGGATTTCGGCTGCGGCATCGGCGGATTCCTTCCGATGCTGTCTGAGAATTTCAAAAAAGTGTATGCTATTGATTTTTCCTTGTCCTGTCTGCATAAAGCAAAATCATTATACGGGCATCTGGACAATGTTTCTTTTCACTGTGCTGACCTGACCGCGCCCAAAGTGCCATTGCCTAAAGTGGATTTTATCCTGTGTGTCAATGCCGTCATCACATCGTCGTTGACCAAACGCACCGGCATCCTTAAAAATATTGCCGCCCAATTGAAAAAGGATGGGCATTTATTTCTGGTCGTCCCGTCGCTCGAGTCGATTCTGTTTGCGAATTTCCGGCTGATTGACTGGAATTTACGCGATGGGATGTTGCCGGCGGCGGCGGTGGTCGGTGATTTTGACAAGTCCACACTTTCCCCGGTACAGGTTCATCAGGGCATCATCGAAATCGACCACGTCCCCACCAAACATTATCTCAAAGAAGAATTGACGGCGATTATGGAAGACCTGAACTTTAAAATCCGGCTGATTGCCAAAGTCGAGTACGGCTGGGACGTGGAATTTAATTCCCCCCCGGCCTGGATGAAAGCGCCGTACCCGTGGGACTGGTTGGTTGTGGCGAAAAAGTAATCAGCGTGAAGATTTTTTTCCTGTAGATTTTACAAATTATACTCTTTGATTTTTCGATAGAGGGTGCGCTCGCCGATTTTGAGGATTTTGGCGGCCTCGGTGCGATTGTTGCCGGTCATTTCCAGCACCCGGCGGATATGTTCACGCTCCACATCCTCCAGTGATTGCTCCGCGGACGGCCCCGTATTTCCGGCAGGCAGAGACTGGTTCTCCTCGCCTGCCTCCAGTGCCCGCAGCCGGCTGATTTCCGGCGGCAGGTCCCGCAAATCCAGCGTATCGTGGTCGCACATCACTACCATCATCTGTACCGTGTTGCGAAGCTGACGGATGTTGCCCGGCCACGGATAGCTCATCAGCGCCCGCATCGCAGGCTCGGTAATGCGGTGGATATCCATTCCGATTTCCTGGCAGGCCTGCCGCAAAAAATAGCCGAACAACTCGGGAATGTCCTGCGGGCGATTACGCAACGCCGGCAGCGTGACACTGACGCCCTTGATGCGAAAATACAAATCCTGGCGGAATTTTTTTTCCTCCACGAGCTTGGTCAGATTCTGATTGGTGGCGCTGATGATGCGAACATCAACCTTGACCGCCGCGGTGCCGCCGACCGGCAGTATCAGCCCGTCTTCCAGCACTCGCAGCAGCTTGGCCTGCATCACCAATGGCATATCGCCGATTTCGTCGAGAAACAGCGTGCCTTTGTCGGCCAGCTGGAGAAGGCCCTTACGGTCGGCCACCGCGCCGGTAAAAGCGCCTTTGACATGGCCAAACAATTCGCTTTCCAGAAGACTTTCGCTCAGGCCCGCGCAATTGACGGGCAAAAAAGGGTTGTCTTTTCGCGGGGAATTTTCGTGGATAGCCCGTGCAGTCAGTTCCTTGCCTGTGCCGGACTCGCCTTCGATGAGGACGCTGAGGTTTGTTCTGCTGACCCGGCGGAGCACTCGAAACACGCCGTGCATCAGGGGTGAGCGGCTGATAACGCCGGAGAATACAAAATCCAGCGTTGCTCCTTTGGGGATGGCGACTGCCGGTACAGCCTGTTCGGCCAAGTCCGTCAATTTTTTCGGTTCGATGGGTTTGACTAAAAAATCCCACGCTCCCCGACGAATGGCGTCTTTACAGACTTCAATATCCGCAATAGATGTTGTCAAAATCACCGGCGTCGGCGAAAAATTTCTGCGTACCGTCTCCAACAGTTCAATCCCGTCAGGAGTTTTGCCGGTGAATAAATCGGAAATAACCAAATCGACACGTTTTTGTTCCAGCAGTTCCATCGCCCCCTGGACCGAATCAGCCGCGACGACCCTGGCGCCGGTCTTATACAGCGACGACGCCATTGCCTCGATATGCTGCGGATTGTCATCCGCGATTAAAATGACCGCGTCTTTTTTCATAGACCATCGCGCGCTATGTGCAGAATCGAAATACTCGTTTGTCGTCAGTAAAGAATGCGGTTTCGGCTTTTTACTTTTCACCCGGCGAAGGATAACAGCTCAACCTGACAACTCCATCTTACCCGGCCGCACATGGTCTTCTCTCTTCGCTATTTTGTTCTCGGAATCGACATCGCAAATAATCCGGACGTCTTTACCGTGAAGACCTTTGCCCGAGATCAGTTCAGTGTACTCCACCGCCTGGCCGCTTTTGAGGCCAGCCCTGCGGCGCCGGATAACTTTAATTGTACCTTATGATGTCGCTTTATTCAAGTCGTTCAGAGCTGCTTTTCGACTCAACTTAAATCGTCCCTGGTCGTCGATGGCCAGCAATTTGACAGGGATGACGTCCCCGACCTTGCAGACGGTTTCGATGTTCTTGACATAGCTGTCTGCAAGCTCGCTGACATGACACAGGCCTTCAATGCCCGGCGCGAATTCCACAAACACCCCAAAATCTTTGACCGAAACAACCTTGGCGGTTTGATAAATGCGTCCGACCTGCGGCGGCGTCGTCATCGCCTCGATCATATCCCGTGCGGCCAAGTGACCGTTGCCGCCCACGCAACTGATGGCAATCGTGCCGTCTTCTTCGATTTCAACCAGCGAGCCGGTTTGTTCCTGGATCGCCTTGACATTTTTGCCCGACGGGCCAATGACTTTGCCAATATATTCGGGGTCAATCTTGATAATGACAATCTTCGGGGCATAGACGCTCAATTGTATCCGCGGTTTGTCAATCGTCTGTTTCATAATACCGAGAATTTTCAATCGAGCCTGACGGGCCTTTTCCATCGCCGCGACCATAATGTCATACGGCAGTCCCTCGGCCTTGATGTCCAACTGGATAGCGGTGATGCCTTTTTCCGTCCCGGCGATTTTGAAATCCATATCCCCGAAGTGGTCTTCGTCGCCGATGATGTCGGTCAGCAGTTCATAATGGTTGCCTTCGCTGACCAAGCCGATGGAAATCCCCGCCACCGGCAATTCCATCGGTACGCCGGCATCCATCATCGCCAGACATCCGCCGCAAACCGAGGCCATCGAGCTGGAGCCGTTGGATTCGGTAATGTCGGAATTAATTTTAATGGTGTAAGGAAATTTTTCCTGTGCCGGTTTGAGTCGTTCCAGCGCCTTTTCCGCCAGCGCCCCGTGACCAATTTCGCGCCGTCCAGGTCCGCGTGCCGGTTTGACTTCGCCGACCGAGAAGGGTGGGAAGCTGTAATGCAGCATAAAATCCTGACCGTACTCTTCCTGCAGACCATCCACAATCTGTTCATCACGTCCGGTGCCCAGCGTACAGGTCACCAGTGCCTGTGTTTCGCCGCGGGTGAACAGCGCTGACCCGTGCGAACGCGGCAAAACGCCGACTTCGCAGGCGATGGGGCGTACCTCATCATATTTTCTGCCGTCGGGCCTGCGACCTTCCAGCAGCAGTTTTCGTACGGCCTTACGCTGCACGATTTCCAGAATCCGGCGTAACTGAATATTGGAACAGCGAGGCTCGATGCCTTCGGCGGCCTTGCAGTATTTTTCAATCAACGGCTCAGTTATATCTTTAATAGCCTGATTGCGTTCGGCCTTGCCGATAATCTGATAGGCCTTGCACAGCGGCTCAAAACAGGCCTTATGGATTTCATCGACCAGGGCCGGCTCCAGTTCGGACAGTTCCGTTTCTTTGGCAACGCCGCACTTGGCGACCAGTTCATCAATCAGGTCGCAGACCTGGCGGATGGCGTCATGACCTTGCTGTACGGCCGCAGCGGCGACATCTTCAGAGACCTGTTTGGCGTCAACTTCAATCATATTAATAGCGTCACGTCGTCCGCCGAGAATCAGGTTAAAGTCACTTTTTTCGCGTTGGGCGTAGGTCGAGAACAAAACGAACTGGCCATCGACCCGGCTGACACGAACGGCTCCAAGCGGCCCCTGGAACGGAATTTTACTGATGGACAACGCCGCGCTGGAAGCAATCATCGCCAGCACATCGGGGTCGTTGTCGGTGTCGGCGCTGAGGACTTGGGCCATAATCTGCACTTCATTGAAGTAGCCGTCTGGAAAGAGCGGACGAATCGGCCTGTCAATCATTCGGGCCGTCAGAACTTCCTTGGTGGAAGGCCGGCCTTCACGCTTCATGAATCCGCCGGGGAATTTACCTGCGGCGCTGTATTTTTCGCGATAATCGACACTGAGCGGGAAATAATCGATTTCCTCGTCGCGTGGATCCGCTACACACACTGCGGATAACACCATCGTTTGACCGCAGGACGCAATTACGGCCCCGTGAGCTTGACGAGCGATGCGACCGGTTTCGAGCGTAATGAGCTTGCCGCCGATTTCCTTTTGAACGCTGTAAGTGTTGAACATAATATTCGCCTTTTAAGTATGGTTTTTAATTTCTATCTACAACATCTTCTTTTGGTGCGATTCTTAATCTTCCACAGAGACGTTGGCTTAAATTTTTATGTGAGTTACTTGCGCAGCCCAAGCTTAGAGATTACCTGATGGTACCGATCTAAGTCCTTGTTACGAATATATTTGAGCAAAGAAGACCGGGTACCAACCATCTTTAAGAGGCCTCGACGGGAAGAATGGTCTTTGGGATGGACTTTGAAGTGTTCTGTCAGTTCGTTGATTCGTCCGGTCAGAATAGCAATCTGCACTTCTGGAGAACCGGTGTCATTATCTGCGGTTTTGTGATCCGCGATAATCTGTTGTTTCTTGTCTTTGGTTATCATACTTTGCAAATACCTTTCACTTCCTGCGGGACGCCCTATGCGGCCCTGTATGTTTTTCCATCTTCTTCGATAAGGCGGCTATTATACCGTTCACAAACTGCTTTGCAATGGTTTTTTGTCAGGCCGTCACAATTTTAATGTGAAAAGTGAAATAGGTCCGTCTATAAGGGCCAAAGAACAGCAAATGCTCTGAAAAATTTCAGCCTGTTCATATTCAGAATATAATAGATGTTGTTTTGCCTTTAATGGGATTTCCTGATACTTTGTAAACATGACAATTTTGATGTGAAAAGCTCTGGTATGAAAAATACGCCGATGGATTCCAAGCTGTCCGGGGGTTTGGCCAAGGGCGCCGCGATGGGTTCGGACGCATTTTTCCCGTTCCCGGATAATGTCGAAAACGCTGCCAGGGCCGGCATTGCCTGTATTATACAGCCCGGCGGTTCAAAGAAAGATGACGAGGTTGTCGCCTGTGCCGACAAGCACGGCATCGCGAAGGTCTTTACAGGTACACGACATTTCTACTGTTGATTTCATTTTATTCAGTCAAAAAAAAGCCCGGCGATAAACCGGGTTTTTTGTTTGTGTGTTTATGAGAGTTTTTAAGCCTGCCCACGCGAGCGTGGGCAGGACACCAACAATTTCATAGCTTATTTTAATCCTGACGCTTTGCGAAGGGCCTTGACCATATCGAGTTTTTCCCACGTGAACTCGGCACGATTTCGTCCGAAATGGCCGTTGCGCGCGGTTTCCTGGAAAATAGGACGCCTGAGTTTCAGGTGAGCGATCATTTCCTTTGGCGTCAGCGGGAACAATTTCTTTACAATCTTTTCAATTTTGTATTCGTCGATTTTGGCCGTACCTTCGGTATCGACCATCACACTGATTGGCTGGGCGACGCCGATGGCATAACTGAGCTGTACCTCGCAGGCGTCGGCCAGTCCGGCGGCCACAATATTCTTGGCGATATAACGGGCCATATAGCTGGCAGTGCGGTCCACTTTGCTGGGGTCTTTGCCGCTGAAGGCTCCGCCGCCGTGGCTGCCGCGTCCACCGTAGGTATCGACGATGATTTTGCGTCCCGTCAGGCCGCAGTCGCCTTTGGGACCGCCGATTTCAAACCGGCCCGTCGGATTAATGTGGAAAATGATATTTTTGTCCACAAGTTTCTTCGGCAGGATAGGCAGGATAACCTTCTTAATGAGTTCCTTTTTCGCCTTGTCGGATATCCTGTCGGTTTTTTTATCGACAACAGAGGCGTCATGCTGCGTACTGCAAACGACGGTATGAATGCGTTTGGGCTTACCGTTGTCGCCGTATTCCACGGTAACCTGGCTTTTGCCGTCCGGGCGGAGCCATTTGATTTTGCCCGACTCACGCATTTTAGACAAGCGGTCGGTGATTTCGTGAGCCAGGTAAATCGGCAGGGGCATATAAGCCGGGGTTTCTTTGCAGGCGAATCCGAACATCAGACCCTGGTCGCCGGCGCCGCCGGTATCGACGCCCATCGCGATATCGGGGCTTTGCTGTTTGAGCGTCACAAGGACCGCGCAGTTCTCGGCGTCAAAACCGATATTCGGGTCTGTGTAGCCTATTTGCCTGATGGTTTCACGGGCGACTTCCGGAACGTCGACAATCGCCTTGGAAGTTATCTCGCCCGAAATAACGACCATGCCTGTGGAGACAAGAGTTTCACAGGCGACTCGGCTGGGGGGGTCTTGTGCGAGCATGGCGTCGAGAATGGCGTCGGAAATCTGGTCGGCGACCTTGTCCGGATGGCCCATCGTTACCGATTCGCTGGTAAATAAATGGCCGCGTCCGTAAAGCCGCGTCTTTGCTGTTTTGGTTGTCATAATATATCCTTTCTTTTTCCAATGGGAGTTAAAAGGGAGCATTATACTTATTTCCGCGGCCGGGTCAACCTTAAATAATGATGAGGATTAGCCCTTCCAGAAGATAAATATAAGTAAAATTGAAATTGACAGCATTCCAGGGAAACGATATATTAGTATCCCCGTGCGGACCCGGTATAAGGGCAGTGGCCGAGCCGGGATTTTTTTATGTTCTTAATCAAGCAGGATGGAAATTTGTATGCCGATTCTTGTACAGAAATTTGGCGGTACGTCGGTAGCCAACGCGGAGAAAATCCGCCGGGCCGCAGGACGTGCCATTGAGGCCAAAAAACGGGGCAATCAGGTAGTTGTTGTCGCCTCGGCGCGCGGTCAGCAAACGGATGAGTTGATCGCTGACGCCAAGGAAGTGCATCCCAATCCGCCCAAGCGTGAGTTGGATATGCTGCTGAGCACCGGCGAACAACAAACGGTGTCGTTACTGGCGATGGCGATAGATGCGATGGGTCATAAAGCCATCAGTTTTACCGGCGCCCAAGTCAAAATAATGACCGACGATTCCTACACCAAGGCTCGTATTCAAAGCATCGGGGCCGACGTTATCCGGGGGAAACTCGACGATGGCTATATTGTGATTGTTGCCGGTTTCCAGGGGATGGAAGCCGGCGGCAATATCACGACGCTGGGCCGCGGCGGTTCCGATACCAGCGCGGTGGCATTGGCTGCGGCGATGGGTGCGGATTTCTGCGAAATCTACACCGATGTGGACGGCGTTTATACCGCGGACCCGCGAATCTACAAAAAAGCCGTCAAGATGAAGCAAATCAGCTATGATGAAATTCTTGAACTGGCCAGTCTTGGAGCCGGCGTGATGCACAGCCGCTCCATCGAGTTCGGCAAGAAATATAACGTGACTATACACGTGCGCAGCAGTATGAACAATAACGAGGGAACATATATTACTCATGAGGTGCCTCTTTTGGAAGGTATTCTGGTATCCGGCGCAACAATTCAAAAAGATTTGGCCAAGATTACGCTCAACAGCGTGGATAACAAGCCCGGCAATGCAGCCCGGATTTTCGAGCATCTGGCCGCGGCCAAGGTAGTCGTCAATGATATTATCCAGACGGAAATCAGCGCTGACAAAGCCAACGTTTCGTTCACGGTCGGCAAATCCGACCTGCTGACGGCACAGGAAGCCATCGAGAAGATACGAAAAGGAGTCCACTGTGATTCCGTGTTTGTGCGGGAAAATATCGCGGAAGTCTCGGTCGTCGGTGTGGGCATGCGGTCGCATTACGGCGTGGCCAATATGATGTTTAAGGCCCTGGCGGACCTGAAAATCAACATCGAAGCCATCACCACCAGCGAAATCCGCATCAGTTGTCTGGTCGATATCAAAGACGCGATAAAGGCGTACGAGACGGTGTGCGACGCGTTTGAGCTGGATAAGACGGTGGAAAAAAGGAATCAGCCGAAATAAAGAAGTATAACCTGTCCGAATTTTAAAGAACGGGGCCGGGCAAGTCGGCGGATGGAGGGATTATGGGAAATCGCCGCAAACGATATGCGATGAGTCGAAAAAAGAAGAACATCCTGCTGCTGATGTTCTTCTTTTTTATTGTGCCGACGCTGGTGATGATAGACCGTATGGGCGGCGTGTCACTTCGGCATACGGTCAAGCGGAATTTGTATGACGGCGACGACTGGAAAAAATACCACGAAAAAGCATTTCCGGTCGCGAAGGTTATTGACGGCGATACGATTGATTTGGCGATTCCTGACGGCACATACCAGACAACGAGGGTTCGCCTGCTGGGGGTGGATACGCCGGAAACCAAAAATCCCAGCACCGGCGTGATGTATTTTGGGCCGGAGGCTTCCGAATTCACCCGTAAATTATGTGAAAATCAGCAGGTGACGGTCTTGCTGGATACTGTCGCCGAGCAAAGAGACCGATATGGACGTTTATTGGCGCATATTCGCTTGCCGGACGGCTCGATTCTGGGCGAACGGCTTATCGCCGAAGGTTATGGCTATGCGGACTCACGATTTGAGCATAGTTCTTATGACAAATATGCACAATCCCAGGAACAGGCAATAGAGAAAAAAATGGGATTGTGGGCGGGGATAAATCGTTCTCAGCTTCCCGATTGGCTTCGAAGACGCCGGCCGGACTTGCTGCGGGTGTCGGAAAAGTGAAAAAATACTGGCGAAAAGGCCAAAACGGAAATAAATCGCTGGAAAATCCAAAAATCCGCGATTGACAGTTATATAAAGGTCTCCTATACTGTCTGGGCAGTGGTTTTGAATGAAAAAGGTGAGAAAATCGCTGCAAAGGGTTGAATTGTGAAGATGGTGATTGTAATTCCTGCTCGCTACGGCGCCAGCCGATTCGAGGGGAAAGTTCTTGCCAAAAAAAGCGGCAAATTTCTCGTCCAGCATACCTATGAACGTGCATTGCTTGCCAAAGGAATCCATCAGGTTCTTATTGCCGCTGATGACGACCGTGTAATGCAGGCGTGCAAATCGTTCGGCGCCGCCTGTGTAATGACCTCGATTGTCCATCAAAGCGGGACTGACCGGATTGCTGAGGCGGTGAAAGATTTTTCGGCGGATATTGTCGTGAATCTTCAGGCCGATGAGCCGGAAATCGACCCGACCAATATCGAAAAAGTCGCTGCGCTTCTGGCGGACAATCCTGATGCAGATATGGCGACACTTATAGCGCCATTTGAAACTGCTGAGCAGGTTGCCAACCCCAATATCGTCAAATGTGCCACCGACACCCGGGGCAGGGCACTGTATTTTTCACGCAGCCCGATACCCTACAACCGTTCGGCCGGCGGTGTCGGGTCGGCCAAAGACTACTGGCGCCATCTGGGGATCTACGCGTATCGCAGAGATTTTTTAATGAAATTTACGCAATTGCCGCCCAGTTTTCTCGAAACGACGGAAAAGCTCGAACAGCTTCGCGCCCTCGAAAACGGTTTTACAATTTTGACGGCTAAAGTAAAGTGCGTATGGGATGGCGTCGATACGCCCGAACAATACGAAGCATTCGTCAATCGCTATAACAATGAAAAAAAGAAACAATAAAAACCATTATAATTAGAATCGATGAATTATGAGCGACAGTAAAGAATTATTGGCTAAAGTCGGTAGTGTCTCGACGGATAATGAGTATTTTCTGCCTTTGCCCAAGGGGTATCAAAAAGGCAAGACTAAATATGTCATCGTGACGGGGACGGTGATGAGCGGCTTAGGCAAGGGGATATTCTCATCCTGCTTAGCCAAGCTCCTGCAGGACAAGGGGCTGAAAGTCACTCCCGTCAAGATGGAGGGGTATCTGAATATCGACTCCGGAACGCTCAATCCGTTCCGCCACGGGGAAGTGTTTGTCCTCGATGACGGAATGGAATGCGATATGGATTTGGGTACGTATGAGCGGATGCTCGACCAAAACCTGACGCGGGCCAATTTCACCACGAGCGGCCAGATTTATCAGTCCGTGCTGGATAAGGAACGCCGCGGCGATTATCTGGGCCGCGATGTGCAAATGATTCCGCACGTCACCGGCGAGGTCAAAATGAAACTGCGAACGCTGGCGATGCAGAGCAACGCCGACGTGGTTTTTGTCGAAATCGGCGGTACCGTCGGAGATTTGGAAAATGCCTTCTATATTGAGGCGATGCGCGAACTGGCTTATGAGGAGGGGCCCCATAGCTGCTGTTTTGTCGCCCTGACCTATATTCTCGAACCCGCAACACTGGGTGAACAGAAATCCAAGGCCGCTCAACTTGGCATCAAGCAGTTAATGCAAATGGGCATTCAGCCGGACATTATCGCTTGTCGTGCGGAAAATCCCGTTACCATCCAGGCACGACAGAAAATGAGCGTTTTCGGCAACATTCCCTTCGAGCGGGTCTTCAGCATGCACGACTCGGCCAGTATTTATTCCATCCCGACGATGCTGCGGGACTGCGGGCTGGATTTTGAAGTGATTCGGATGCTGCGTATTGAAGACCGAATCAGTCTCCGTACCGAGCGTCGCGAGTGGGAGCGATGGGTTGATTTTACGGACAAAATCGGCAACGAAAAACGCGAAGTCCGTATCGCTATTACTGGTAAATACACTTCCGTCCGCGACAGTTATGCTTCAATTCTGCACGCCCTCGAACACGCCGGGATCCATCTGGGCTGTAAAGTCCATGTCCAATGGATTGACACATCCGAACTGACGGATTCAACCGTGGCCGATGCGCTGAATGGCGTTGACGGAATCATTGTCCCCGGCGGTTTCGGTACCCGCGGAATGGAAGGCAAAATCGCCTGCATTTACTACGCCCGGACGCACAATCTGCCGTATCTGGGGTTGTGTCTCGGCTTTCAGGCTGCGGTGATAGAATTTGCCCGCAACGTCTGCGGCCTGAACGGGGCCAACAGCACGGAAATAGACCAGCACTGCGCCAATCCGGTGATTGACATCCTGCCGGAGCAGAAAAAAATAGAAGGCCTGGGCGGCAATATGCGGCTGGGCGGACGCGATGTGGAATTGAAGAAAGATACGCAGGCTTGGGAGTTGTTCAATCGCGCCGATTCAGTGCGAATGCGATTCCGTCATCGATATGAGGTGGACCCGAAATATATTCCGACGCTTGAAAAGGGCGGTCTTGTTTTTTCCGGCAAGGCTCCCAATCAGCCGATTATGCAGGTTCTCGAACTGCCTGGCCATCCTTATTTTATCGGTACGCAATCGCATCCGGAACTGACCAGCCGGCCGCTGCGGCCTCACCCGATGTTTGTGGGGCTGGTTGCCGCGGCGCGAAATCACAAATGTGCGGAGGAATCACTGCCATCGCCTGTCAATACGGTGCAGAAGCTGCATCAGATGACAGTTTCGTCACAATAAAATGAGTACTGGTTGTCCTGATATTTTGGTTTTGTCCAGTTGTTCTGGTATTTGCCATTGCGGTGAATAATCTGAAACGGATTCGAGAAAAATGATCGATGGATGAAAGTGTGTGTATGAACCCCCAAATTCTTAACCGATATAATCTTCTAAGCCGATTTGAGCGGGGTTTGCTGACAGGTGTCTTTTTAATATCTTTAATCCTGATACCACTACTGCTTCTATTTGCCTATGTCGGCAACCCTTTTATTCAATTTGTTTATGAACATCATTCATTGCCTTTTTGTGACCGACTCATTCAGCATTCCTATCCGTTGGAACATTATTTCGCTATCAAAAAAGAGGTCGCATTTCATGTGTTTGTTCTCTGGTCACTGGTATTGATAACAGTCTCCGCCTTTATCAATCTTTACCGGTCCTTTTTTTCTGATAAAAAACCACATCTCATTTGGATTATTTTCATCTGCTGCCTTGTGACGACGATTATCTTTTTATACAATACTGAATTAAAGGTGATTTCTGTCCATAGTTTCTTTTACGCAGGCCCTGCTTATCAAATCTTGAATGGATACATTCCTCCCCTGGATCCTCTCTTTGGCGGTGAAATCCTGCATTACCAGTGGGGTCATCCCTGGGCCGCCGCTTGTTTATCCAAAATTCTGAATATTACTCCCTTTAATTCTTTTGAGATTATCAATATTCTATCTCTTGCAGGCTGTTTATGGCTTTTGTATAAGATATCTAATCTGCTGATTGACGACCCGAAAATCAACGTTTTCTCCGCCTTGTTCCCTATCTACTGCGGAACTTATATTAGTAATTTTACCTTGCCAAAATTAGTGGGTGTCATTCCTTTTTATGGCGGAGAAAATCGGATATTTCCACTTCTTGCTAAATTTCATAGTTTCAACGGCGTTCCCCTGGGACTCGTATTCTTTCTTGTCCTGGTCTATGGCACCATGAAACTCTTTGAGAATAAAAAGATTGTTTTATACAGCCTCCTTGTTCTGGCAGGAGCGATCGGGTGCCTGTTTTTTTACGCTGCTTATGGACCGGGAATTTTGGCCTGGTTTGGTTTGATGGGATTGCTGTGGCTGAGTAAATATAAAGACGATGATTTCAAGGCATTCGGCCGAACCCTGCTATTGCTATACATCCTGATTTTTTTGTCTTTACTGGCCGTTTCACCATATCTCAAGCAGCTTGCTTCTTCGGGGGGCTTTTTGAAAGTTGATTTTTGTAACCCACGAATCGCACTACAAAATATATTTAATTTTCTCCTTCCGGGCTTACTGTCGTTTTCGATTATCATCTTTTTTAGAAAATATTGGATACATTCTTTAGAGCGACGGAATTTATCTATCATGGGTTGCCTTTTTCTGTCTAACATGTCCTGCTATTTATTTTCACATATTCCCAGTAATGGTGAATATAAATTTCTTCTGCTGGCCATGATTCCATTTGGGATTATTGGGGGTATCGCTTTTACCCGTGTTCAACATTACTCTAAATGGCTGGCGTTGGGTTTATTCTTACTGCTGAGCTTGCCATCGCTGCAGCTTTGCCGATATGAATTCTCATCTTCTCCCCGAAAAATGTTTAATGCCCGGTATATCCCCTCGTTTCAAGAAAATGGGACTGTTCTGGAGAGTCGGGATTCCGAAGAAAATGCAATGTACCGTTGGATAAGGGAAAATACATCGCTGGATACTTACTTTCTGGATAAAGAAACCAAGATTCCGGTTTACGCACAGCGGTCTCTTTGGATTGGATTTGAGACCGGTAAACCCCTTCCGGGTTATGACATGGGAATGTTTAGACTAAAATTTCTTCACGGGTATGAAGATCGAGAGTATTCTCAAAGACAGGAAGTTGTACAGAATATCTTCGGAAGTCAACGGTCCTTGACTGAACAGGAAATCGCAGCATATATTATTCAAAACCGGCTCTTTGTGATTGTGCGGGATGGGAATATCAAAATCCCTCTGGACAGATACGGACTGACTGAAGTGTTTACTTCAGAAACCGGGCGATTCAGGATCGTTGTGCCAGCCTCAATAAAATCCTCCGGTTCCTGAATTTTAAAAGCCGAATAGCAACTGCGAGATACTGCTGGCAAACAAACGCCTGTATGGCCTTGCGAATCCATCTTTAAAACAGCAGAATATTTTCAATGATATAATCCATATTTTCTTTTGAAAGTTTGTTATAAAAAGGCAGACGAACCAGTCGATTGCTGATATCTTCAGAAATCGGACAGTCTCCGGGTTTCGCGCCATACTTTTGCCCCATGACGGATAGATGAAGAGGCAGATAATGAAACACACAATATACACCCTGCGATTTCATGAATTCAATAAAGGCCTGCCGCTCGTGTAAAGAGTGCATAACCATATAAAACATATGGAAGGATTGTTCACAATGCACTGACACATACGGCAAATAAACTCCTTTTTGCGATGCCCACTCTTTAAGGCCGGTGTGGTAACGGTTCCAGATTTTCGATCGATGCTCCATGATATGTTCTCGTTCTTCGAGCTGAGCATAAAGAAAGCCCGCCAGCATATCTGATGGAAGATAACTGGAGCCGATGTCCCGCCATGTATATTTGTCCACTTGGCCCCGGAAGAACTGGCTGCGATTGGTGCCTTTTTCACGGATGATCTCTGCTCGCGGAATATAAGAAGGCTCATTCAGCAACAGTGCTCCGCCTTCCCCGCAGGTAAAGTTTTTTGTTTCGTGGAAGCTCAATGTTGACATTTGCCCCAAAGTTCCCAGGTAGCGATTATGATATCTGGCAAACAGGCCATGCGCGTTATCTTCAATGACCGGTATATGATGTCGATTGGCAATCTCCATGATCGTATTCATTTCGCAGCCCACACCGGCGTAATGAACCGGCACGATTGCTCTGGTGCGGGGGGTAATCAGGCTTTCCAGTTGTGTCTCATCCATATTCAGGGTGTCCGGCCGAATATCCGCAAAAACGATCTTCGCTCCGTGCAGGGCAAAGGCGTTAGCGGTAGAAACGAAGGTAAAAGACGGGACGATTACTTCGTCGCCGGGCTGCAAATCCAGCAGCAATGCCGACATCTCCAGGGCATGTGTGCACGAGGTGGTCAATAGTGCTTTTTTACACCCCAGTATGGCTTCGAGGTATTCTGAACATTTTCGCGAGAACATACCATCGCCAGAGATATGCCCCTGGTTAATCGCTTCGGCGATATAGACCAGTTCTTTCCCTTCAAAGCAGGGCTTGTTAAAGGGTATATTCTGTGATGGCATGATACATTCCTTTCGTTTCAGCTATAACAAATTTCCTGAAGCTAAATATCCCACGTAATATATTCCGGAGAAAAAATGCAGTAAAAAGGCGGAAATACACAAATGTTTTTATCTGAAACACTCTGTTTTTTTCTTCTATCTCTAAAAACCACTGTAAAAAAGCAATGGTGCTGTAGACAAAAAGAATATTCAGTCAAAACATATAGGTCCAGGCGAAATTCGCATCATTTTGTCGACCTTTGGTTTCACAGAATGTGTTGGTACAGCGAGTTGGCGGCGGCTCTTGGTCGCAGCCATACAACATACTGCAGCAATCCGAGTGCCTGGGAAAAACGATTCGTCAGACTGACCTTCCCCCGTTTATAGTACCACTAAAAATTGGAATATCCAGCGTTAATTAATCCCGCTTCCACCGGCATGCCGGTGGAAAATTTCCTACTCTCTCGGTCTATAAACTCCTCTGGCGTCAGGTA
>VGXU01000041.1 GCA_016873215.1 Planctomycetota bacterium | reverse complement strand
ACAGCATCGAATGGCCGTACAGCAGTCTGGCGATACGTCAGGGAATGGACAAAGAGGGATTGCGACTCAGTGCCGGGCCGGTGTCGTTGCCCCGCAAGTGGGATCAATTCGTGGATTTGCTGCCGAATGAACCGGACCTGCGAAAACTGGAAGCGTGTATGAGTCGAGGCCGGCCATGCGGCCATGAGGGTTGGGTCGAGAAAACCGCCAAAGAAATGGATTTGGAATCCACACTGCGTCCGCGCGGAAGACCTAAACAAGTCAATGAGGCAGAATAATGTACCTGGCCCCTTTATTTCCCCCTGGGGCACCCCCTCCTCAGAAACTACTTGCTATGGAATCACTGTTTATGATAAAATGGAAGAAATACCTGTTGCTGTAAGGAAATTATGCTTAATGCTGGATTGAAAATGATCCATATTGGTCATTAATTCCCTTTAATATTTTTTTAGGATATTACAAAGCAGGCAGCATGTTGTTGTCTAAAATGTTCCTGTTGCCGTTCAAGAAAAGTTGTGAATTTTCTGAGGCAAGCGATTCTTATGACAGATAGTATGAGCCACGTCGAACGATTTCGTTCGGTCATGAATTTCAAATCGGTAGATCGTTTGCCTCGCTGGGAGTGGGCTATGTGGTGGGATGAAACCATTGCCCGCTGGCACAAGGAAGGACTTCCGAAGGAGTTGGCCTTCAGCAACGTTTTCGGCATCAGTGAGTACTTCGGCCTGGATCCCTATATCCAGTTCTGGTTCAGCACCACCGAGGCGACTATCGAGGCGTCCCAGCACCACACCGAAGGCTCTGTCTGCTGCATGGACGATTACCGCAAGATTCGCCCGGAGCTTTTCCCCGATCATTCCAGCGCCATAGAGACCATGCGTCCATGGGCTCTGCGTCAGCAGGAAGGGCAGGCGGTAGTCTGGGCGACGTTCGAAGGTTTCTTCTGGTTTCCCCGCACCCTCATGGATATCGAAAAACTCAGCTACGCTTACTTTGATCAGCCTGAACTGATTCATGCCATCAACAGCGACCTTCTGCTGTTCAACCTCGGACTGATCGAAAAAATGAACAAGGCCTGCGTACCCACCTTTATTACGATGGCCGAAGACATGAGCTATAACCACGGTCCGATGATCTCCCGGGCCGTGTTCGACGAGTTCCTGGCCCCATATTACCGGAAGCTGATGGATCGTCTCAGGGAAATGAATGTTATCGTGATTATCGACACCGACGGCGATGTCACAGAACTGGTCCCCTGGCTGCGGAACCTGGATGTTCACGGCGTCTTGCCCCTTGAGCGGCAGGCCGGCGTTGACGGCGACAAGATCCGGGCGCTGTATCCCGATGTGCGCCTTGTCGGTCATTTCAACAAGCTGGTCATGAACCAGGGCGAAGAAGCGATGCGGGCTGAATTTGAACGCCTCGTGCCCCTCATGCAGACCGGCGGATTTATCCCCAGCGTAGATCATCAAACTCCGCCGGGGGTTTCATTAGAACAATATCGCAGCTATTTGCGTCTGTTGACAGAATACACCGTTTGTTAGGGAGAACCAAGCTGACAGGTGAAGCCGGGCGGGAAATAGAAAATCAACGACGGCTATACTTTCTTGAACAAAAACAATGGAGAGAGATTAAAAAAAGCATAATGATTTCGCAAGAAAAAAGATAATGAAAAAATGAAAACCAACCTGTGGCAAGAAAATAGAAAAACTGAAAGAGCATAGAATTCGTTGTGTGCATACAGGGCCGGGGCGACGGAGGTCATTGTTAGTTTTTGCTGAAAGAGCAGCGAATTTGAGATTTGAGAAAGAGCCACAGCCAGGGGTAGTTCGACAGGCTCACCATTCTTGGCTGTGCTACATGCCGAATGCTGACTACTGTTCGAGGGCGCGGGTGCGGTAGAGTTTGGTTTCAAGCGACTTCTGGTAGGCCGTCCAGTTGCCTTCGGAACTGTCGTTTTCAATCAGCGTCGTCGTCTGATTCATCTTGGCGTCAAGGTTATCGATATAGCTGACCATAAAGGCCTCCGGCGTGGCGGGCAGTTTGGGCGAGCCAAATTCATACGCCCCGTGATGCGTAATCATAATATGCAGGAGGCTGTCAAGGACGGCGGCATCGACGGGCTTGCCGGCGGCGGCCAATTTATCGGCGGCCAGCGATACCATCTGCGTACCCAATACAATATGGCCCAGAAGCTGGCCGGTGTCGGTGTAAGAAATGGCAGCCTTGTAAGACAGTTCTTTTGTCTTGGCGATATCGTGGAGAAAGACGGCGGCACGAACGAGGTCTTTCTGGATTTTCGGATACAGCGGGAAAATCGCCTCGGCGACTTCCATCATATTGAGCGTATGTTCGAGCAGGCCGCCGAGGAAATTGTGGTGCATCTGCATCGCCGCCGGGGCATTGCAGAACAGAATCATCAGGTCTTTATTATAGAGGAAGCTATCGACGAGCGCTTTCAACTGCGGATGAACAATCCGGCCGAGAATTTCTTTGAGTCTGGCGTACATCTGCGGGACGTCTTTTTCGGTGCGGGCCATATAGTCGGCCAGATTGACCTTATCCTGACTGACGACCTGGATGTCGTTGACCACGATTTGCAGGGCGTTCTGGTAGAGTTCGCTTTTGCCGCGAATCTGGATGAAGCCTTCGGAGGGAATCTGCTGATAAAGCGACTCGGTGGCCTGCCACATCCGGCAGTTGACCTTGCCGGTGCGGTCGGACAGATACATCGCAATATAGAGGTCGCCCTTGGTTGTGGGACGCAGGACGGGCTGGGTGACAAGGTAGATGTCATTGATGTTGCTGCCGGGCTTTATGTCTTTGACGAATAAATGCGCCATAGTCGCTCCTGAAATTCATATTTGCCTTGGATTCCGTATCGTGTTATTATAGTTCAAAGAGCCGAAATTGGAAAGGAAAAGTCAGATGCCCTTTTTTTATGAACATAAACAAAAAGACCCGCATCGGCACCAATGAGTCGAAAAAACCGGCGGCGGCGATTCAATCCGCCGCAGAAATTGGATTTTCGCCTTCGCAGGAATGACAGAATGTTTATGTGATTTTTCAGTTATCAATAGAAGAAAAATTATGAATCGGTTGATGCTTTTCATTTTTCTCTCTGTTATGTTCGCAACGACTGTCTTTGCGGAGCCGACTGCGCTGCAAAAAAACGCCGAGGAATTTGTTGACCGTATGGCCAAGGGAGATTTTACCGCCGCAGTCAGCAATTTCGACGCAGCCATGACTCAGGCCATGCCGGCACCGGCTTTAAAAAAGACATGGGATGATCTTGTGGTACAATGCGGCCCATTCCAGAAACGCACGGGATTCAGAACAGAGAAATTTCAGCAATATGATATTGCTTATGTGACCTGTCAATTTGAAAAAGCGGCGCTGGATGCGAAAATCGTGTTCAGCCCGGACGGGAAAATCAGCGGGCTGTTTTTTGTGCCGGCCACCGCCGTCAACACTCCCGCCGGTGTTTCTTCGCAGCCGGCCGCCGCTGAGTTGCCGCCGGCGAAATACGTCAAGCCCGATTCTTTTACGGAAAAAGAAGTCACGTTCGGCAAAGACCCGTGGGTTTTGCCCGGCACACTGACCATTCCCAAAACAGGCGGCCCGTTCGCCGTCATCATACTGGTGCACGGCTCAGGCCCCAACGACCGCGACGAAACCCTCGGCCCCAACAAACCCTTTAAGGATCTGGCCTGGGGCCTGGCATCCAAAGGGATTGCCGTGTTCCGTTATGATAAAAGAACGCTTCACTGCCAGGCTCAATTCGTAAAAGACTGCAATGATTTGACCGTCCGGCAGGAGACCGTCGACGATGCGGCCGCTGCAGTTGAATTCCTCTCTGCCAATCCGGACATAAACAAACAGCGTATCTTCATCCTCGGCCACAGCCTCGGCGGCATGCTGATTCCAAAAATCGCTGCGGAAAACAAAAGCACTGCCGGCTTTGTGATCATGGCAGGCTTGACACGTCCGCTGGAAGATTCTGTATTGGAACAAATGAAGTATATCGCGATGCTCGACGGCAAAATTGACCCCGAAGAAAGAAAAGGCCTGGCTAAAATCCAAAAACAGGTCCAGACCGTTAAAAATCCGTCTTTATCGAAAGATACGCCTAACGACCAATTGCCCTTCAACTCCCCCGCCGGCTACTGGCTTGACCTGCGGAATTATAACCCGGCCGTGGAAGCCAAAACAATCACACAGCCCATCCTGATTCTTCAGGGTCAGCGGGAATACCAGGTGACCATGGATGATTTTAATAGATGGAAAAAGGAACTCGACGGCAAACCCAATGTGGAATTCAAGCTCTACCCGGATTTAAACCACCTGTTTATCAGCGGAAAAGACAAATGCCGCCCCGAAGAATATATGACCCCCGGCCATGTGGCCGATGAAGTGGTCAATGATATTGTCGCATGGATTAAAAAGGATTAATGATGAAAAAAAATCACACTGACATGAATCGAAATAAAGTATTATTGACCGCCTCCATTTCTCTGCTGCTTTGGGCTGCATCAGGATATGCCGATAGTCGCTGTGAAATTGCATTTCCCGACATTGCAGGTTATACGACCTTAAAATGCGATTTCCACATGCATACGGTTTTTTCCGACGGCAAGGTCTGGCCCGATGTGCGCGTGGAAGAAGCATGGCGGGAAGGACTGGACGCCATCGCGATCACGGATCACATCGAATATCTGCCCCACAAAGGGGATATCCCAAAAAATCTGGATCGCCCGTTTGAGATCGCTGGTAAAAAAGCCGAGGAACTGGGTATTTTACTCATCAAAGGCGCGGAGATGACTTTCGATACTCCGCCGGGACATTTCAATGCCATTTTCGTTCAGGACATTGCCGCCCTGGAAGCCAAAGTACTTCTCGACGAGGCCAAAAATGCACATCAGCAGGGCGGATTTATCTTCTGGAATCATCCCGATTGGCAAGGCCATGAAAAAGGACAATGGATTGATCTATACACAACGATGGTCCAGGACGGCCTGATGAATGGAATTGAAATCTGTAACGGCAGTGCTTATTATTCACGTGCTCACCAGTGGTGCCTGGAAAAAAATCTGACGATGGTCGGCAACACCGATATTCACGGCCCATCCATGCGTCTTGCCAACACGGACAAAGACCACCGCACGATGACCCTCGTGTTTGCAAAGGAAAAAAGCCTTGCCGCCATCAAAGAGGCCCTGCAGAACGGCCGCACCGCCGTTTGGTGTGAAGATAAACTGATCGGCAAAAAAGAATTCCTCGAACCCCTCTTTTATGCGTCTGTTACAATCCAAAATCCTCTTCCATCGAATAATGATATCGTGGTCGATTTGCACAATCGTTCTGAAATTTCTATAACATTGGACCGAAAGGGGGATACCGGCCCAAAAACAATTGTGCTTGGGGCCAAAGGAACTACCCGCGTAAAATTCCCTCTGCAAACAGAACCTTTTGTCTATACCGTCAAGAATTTCCTCATCGCTCCAGAAAAGGGGTTGCCGATAAAACTTGATATATCCACGGTATTTTCAGGAAAAACAAAATAAAAAATTTTCCAAAATGCCCGATAAAATCAATGGCTCAATCCATTAATCATTGATTTTAAATATAAATCGCACATATTCTTAAAATTTTCTTAATAAAAAATAAACATTTTAGTATAATACATCTTACTCAATAGGGGGTAACAGCGTGAAAGCGAGTTTGAATAAAACTGAGATGTTTGTGGCTGTTTTAACTGATGGCCGTGGGCCGCCGGGGTACTAAAAAACCCGTTTTTTCACCGTTTTTCCCGGCTTGACGCCTCATCACTTACTTTCCACTCCAATAAATCCTCTCTAAATTATTCACTTACAGACTTAAATTTCCGCGATTTGGCATTTTGGGCCTTTTAGGCTTGAAAAAGGTGGCTTTTTCCACTACAATCCGCCGTTCCCCTGCGGGTGATTTCTGCGCGCAGGGATTGTCGGGAAAGTCATTGGAATATAAAAAAGATGTTTGACGCATTAACCCAAAAATTTGGTTCAGTCTTTCGGTCGCTGTCGGGACGCGGGCGCATTACGGAGTCCAACGTCTCCGATGCGATGCGCGAGGTTCGCAAGGCGCTGCTGGAAGCGGACGTCAATTATCATATCGTCAAGCAGTTCTGCAAAGATGTTCAGGAAGCCGCCATCGGCGCCGAGGTCATCAAGAGTCTTCGGCCCGATCAGATGATGGTGAAAATCGTCCATGACGAATTAATCAAGCTGATGGGGCCAGTCGATACGCGGATTTATTACGTGACGCCGGGGCCGACGATTATCCTGATGGCGGGCTTACAGGGCGGCGGCAAAACCACCACGACGGGAAAATTAGCCAAGTATCTTCTCGGTAAAAATAAAAAACCGCTGCTGGTTGCCGATGATTTGCAGCGTCCGGCGGCCATCGACCAGCTTTGTACGCTGGGCGAACAGCTTGGCGTGGAAGTCTATGCCGAGCGCGACACCAAAGACGCGGTGCGCGTGGCTAAAAACGGCATTCAATTAGCGAAAACCAAAGGCTGTGACGTCGTAATTCTTGACACGGCTGGCCGATTGCATATCGACGTGGAGATGATGGAACAAATCAAGGCCGTCGCCGCGGCGGTCAGTCCGCATCAGATTTATTTAGTGTGTGATGCGATGACGGGCCAGGATGCGGTCAACTCCGCGAAGGTTTTCAATGAAGCGCTGGAGCTGGACGGCGTGATTCTGACGAAGTTAGACGGCGATGCCCGCGGCGGCGCGGCGCTGTCGGTCAAGGCTGTTACCGGCAAACCCATTAAATTCATCGGCGTCGGCGAAAAACTCGACAAGCTCGAAGAATTTCATCCCGACCGGATGGCCGGACGCATATTGGGCATGGGCGACGTGGTTTCTTTAGTGGAAAAGGCGCAGGAGCAATTCGACAGCGACGAAGCCCAGAAGATGCAGGCCAAGATGGCTAAGGGCACTTTTGGCTTCGATGATTTTCTCAAGCAGATGCAGGCCGTTCGCAAAATGGGCGGGATGAGCAGTATTCTCAAGATGATGCCCGGCATGGGCGGCCTGGGACAAATGGATATTGACGACGGCGAAATTAACAAAATCGAAGGCATCGTTCATTCGATGACCAAACAGGAACGCAAAGACCCGGATATTATTGATTCGTCCCGGCGACGGCGTATTGCCCGCGGGTGCGGACGCGACGTGCAGGACGTGGCGGGGTTGATTAAGACGTTCAAGCGCAGCCGGGATATGATGAAGTCGATTTCCGGCGGCGGACTTGGGGCGATGCGAAGCCTAATGAGCGGCAAGATGGATATTTTCAGCGCGATGTCGTCGGGCGGCGGGAAATTCAAAAGTTCCGGACCGCGACGGCGAACGCCAAGAAAACATCGCTGACGCGGTGAAATGATGCCGCTGACGATAGAACAGTATCTTGAAAAAATCGGACGGTTTGTGGATGAGCCGTTCGCAAAGCAACTGCGAAAGCAGTTTGCGGACCGGCGCGGCGACAGCGAGCTTGTCGTATTGCAGTCGCCAAGCCGAGAAGAATATGAGCAGTTATGCCGGCTTGCGGCGGTGATGACGCCGCAGGAAAAGACGGCTGCCGACGGGTTGACCGATGAACAGGTCCGAAAACTGGCGGCGGATGCGAAGGCTGACCCGGCACTGGCGGCGATATTCTTCAACGGATACGCATTGGAGTTAAGGAAGAGTTCTTAGTTTTGAGTTTTGGAATTTAAGTTTTGAATTTGTAACGTGCTTGTGCCTGACACAGGGTTGGGCGCAATGATTGATCATAGAAGTTAAGAAAGGAAACACAAATGTCAGTCAAACTCAGAATGACCCGCATGGGCCGGCGTCATCGGCCGTTCTTCCGCATCAACGCGGTGGAAAGCCAAACGCCCCGCGACG
This sequence comes from Planctomycetota bacterium, assembly GCA_016873215.1. Lineage (GTDB taxonomy): Bacteria > Planctomycetota > Phycisphaerae > Sedimentisphaerales > Anaerohalosphaeraceae > Anaeroglomus. The sequence goes on along the minus strand of VGXU01000041.1, from coordinate 14,565 downwards.
GCCGCATCCTCGAAAAGCTGGGCCACTACGACCCGATTGAAAAGGATGCCGCCAAACAATTGGTCCTGGATCTCGACCGTGTTAAATTCTGGCTGGAAAAAGGCGCAATTCCCAGCGAAACCATCGCTCAGATGATTATTAAGCAGGGCGTTCCCTGTCCGTGGTATGAGCAATTGCAGGCGCGTCGCAAGAAATCCGCGGCAGTGGCCCGCAAGGCCGGCAAGCCGCTTATGAAAGCCGAGAAAATCGCCGCCGGCCATATCAAAACGGACGAGAAAAAGGAAGGCTAAGGTTAGCTTTCAATGCGTATTGACGTGCTGACGCTGTTTGTGGAGATGTTCGAATCGCCGCTGAGCTATTCGATTCTCAAGCGGGCGCAGCAGCAGAATATCGTTAAAATTGTTCTTTCAAATATCAGAGATTTTGCCACGGACAGCTATCATAAGGTGGATGATACCCCTTATGGCGGCGGTCCCGGAATGGTGATGATGTGCCAGCCGGTCTTTGACTGCCTGGAGCACGTCCGAAGCCAGGACGCGGAACCGGGAAAGGTCGTTCTGCTGTGTCCGCAGGGAAAACCGTTCGACCAGCAGACGGCGATGGAACTGTCCCGCGAAAAACGGCTGATTCTGATTGCCGGACGCTATGAGGGTTTTGACGAGCGTATCCGTGAAGGGCTGAACGCCGAGACGGTTTCCATCGGCGATTACGTGCTGAGCGGCGGCGAACTGCCGGCGATGGTTGTGATCGACGCGGTGGTACGTCTGCTGGAAGGGGCGCTGGGCGATGAACAATCGGCGCAGGACGAATCCTTCAGTGACGGGCTTCTGGAATATCCGCACTATACGCGGCCGGAAGATTTCCGCGGGACGAAAGTGCCGCCGATACTGCTGAGCGGCAACCACGCAAAAATCGCCGAATGGCGCATGCAGCAGCGGCTGGAACGCACGCAGCGGCAGCGTCCGGATTTGTGGGCAAAATATCTCGAACGAAAGAACGTGAAAAAATAAAACTATAACAAAATCAGGAATAAGAAAATTCAGGAGATAGATTCGTGAAAGACAAACTGATGCAGGCTGTGGAATCCAAATGCCTTAAAAAAGAGAACCCGTATTTTGAAGTCGGGGATACGGTGGATGTGTATTGTAAGATTCAGGAAGGCGACAAGACTCGTACGCAGATTTTCAGCGGCACGGTCATTTCCCGCAAAGGGCGTGGGATGAATGAAATGTTCACCGTCCGCCGGATGGTTGGGGAACAGGGCGTGGAAAGAATCTTCCCGGTGCATTCGCCCAATATTGACAAGGTGATGCCCGTTCGCAGCGGCAAAGCCCGCCGGGCCAAACTGTTTTACCTGCGCAAGCGTACCGGCAAGGGCGTCAAGCTGTCGCAGCGGCACACCGAATACACCACTACGAAATAGAGGGAGACTGCCGTGTGGCCATGGATGCCGGGACGGGCGAAACTGCTGCGTGAGCCGGGACGTCTGGGTCGATGGGGTGAAAACCAGGCCCGCCGGTTTTTGCAGGGGCAGGGTTTTAAGACTCTGGCCCGCAATTGGCGGCTTGGCAAAGGCGAGCTGGATTTGGTGATGGCCGAGGGCGACGCGATTGTGTTCGTCGAGGTCAAGAGCCGGGCCGATGAGAATTTTGTTTTGGCGACGACGGCGGTAACGACGGATAAGAAAAGAATTTTACTACGAACCGCAAAGTGCTTTCTGAGAAAGTATAATCTTCTCAACAGGCCTTTGCGGTTCGATGTTTTGACGGTGATACTCGGCACCAGCGGCAAGCCGCAGATTAAACATTATCGCAACGCGTTTGTGCCATAAACGTCTATAGCTGGGAGACAAGAGTCGAGAGTGTGAATACGTTTTTTTCTCTGGTCTCTTGCCCCTTTTCTCTGGCCTCTGAACTATGAACCTGATTGATACACATGCACATTTGACATACCCGGAACTGGAAGGCCGGATTGAGGATGTTCTGGCCCGCAGTCGTTCGGCGGGCGTCACCGGCTGGATAACCATCGGCACCGACCCCGAACATATACGCAAAGCACTGGCGCTGGCGGAACGATTCGAGAATATGTGGGTCGGCGTCGGCTGTCATCCGCATCATGCCAATGAAATCACCGACGCGGACATCGTATTTCTCGAACAGGCGGCACAGAATCCCAGGGTTGTCGCTATCGGCGAGACGGGGCTGGATTATCATTATGACAACGCCGTGGCGGACACTCAGAAGCGGCTGTTTCGGGCGCATCTGGATATTGCGGCCAAATATAACAAACCCGTGATTATTCACACCCGGCAGGCATTCGATGATTCGATCGCGATTTTGGCCGAGTACGCCGGCAAATTGAAAAAGGTCGTCATTCACTGCTACGGCGGCGACGCCGTACAAACAAAACTTGTTCTCGACCGCGGGTATTATATTTCCTTTACCGGCACGGTGACGTTTAAGAAATCCGACGCCCTGCGCGAGGTGGCGAAGATGATTCCGCTCGACAGGCTGATGATTGAGACGGATTGTCCGTTTATTTCGCCCGAACCCGTCCGGCGAATCCAGCCCAATGAACCCGCCCTGCTGATTCACACGGCGAAACTTTTGGCCAGTTTGCACAATCTTGATTTGGATGCGTTTGCGGAGAAAGTCACCGAGACAAGTAAAATGTTTTTCTCAATATAATAGGTGTTGGGTGGCATACCCACGCTTGCGTGGGCATCCCCCCTTGTTCAAATTCATCTTATCTCCTTTTTTTATATTGACTTATGTAATTTTTATTAAAATATTTGTTTTTTATTGCATATTATTACATATCGTGCTATATTATAATAAATGAAAGAGGAATATGATATATGCAATTGATGTCGATAGAAGATTTGGCGGTTTATCTGGGCGATTCAAAGCGGACGATTTATAAGTATATCGCCGAGGGCGATTGCCCCCCTTACATCAAAATCAGCTCTAAAAATATCAAATTCGACCGGGCCGATGTCGATGCCTGGCTCGAATCCAAAAAAGTCCAACCCAAAGATAAGGAGTGCCACAAATGATATTTCTACTGGCAACTGCGGAAAAAGTGGAACATTTAGCAAAGTTAGTGCCGGTTGTTATTGTTTTTGTTCTCTACGCATTTATTTTCGGATTGGTTATTATCGTGCTGATTCGTCTGGCCAGATTTCTTGGCAAAGCCAACCGCGAACAGCAATTAACTCGACTCGAAATGGGCAAGGTCGCCGATGAGGTTCAGAAGATGCGGCATGAGTTACAGGGTGTTTCCTCAAAACTCCAGCCTAATGAAAGGAAAGACAAATGAATCCATCTATTCCTATGATCGGCACAGCCTTACCAAATGGGGCAGAAATCGCACTAATCGTATTACTTGCGTTTATTCCTACACTGGTCATAATCGTACTGATTCGTTTTGTCAGATTTCTCGGCAAAGCCAACCGCGAACAGCAATTAACTCGACTCGAATTGGGCAAGGTCGCCGATGAGGTTCAGAAAATGCGGCAGGAGTTGCAGGGTGTTTCCTCGAAACTCCAGCCTCCAAAACAATAACGAAAAACGGAAGCGATTTTGGGGTCGCTAACGTTTTGTACGAACTAAGAACACCGCTTCAACATATTTGAATCATGGCCCAAACAGCAGCCCGGAGCGCAAGCGACGAAATTTTTGTCCTCCACGTCCCAAATCGGCTCGCTTGCGCTTGCCGCTACTGTTTCTCTATCGGGCGTCTTCCGTCTTCGCTAAAGCTCCGACGCGACAAGTGCACCGCGGCGCTCTTACTTATTCTTTAAAATCGGCATCTTAGCCGGGTCGAAGCAGACGCCTTTGTTGCGGCTGAGGATTTTATGGCCTGTTTCGGTGACTAATACATCGTCTTCGATTCGGACGCCGATTTTACCGGAGATGTATGAGCCGGGCTCGACGGTGATGACGTGGCCGGGCCGGAAGAAATCTTTTTTAGCCAGCGCTGAAATTCGCGGATTTTCGTGGACCTGCAATCCGAGGCCGTGGCCTGTGCCGTGGCCATAGACGGCGACTTTGCGTTTGGCCAGAACCTTGCGGCAGACGACGTCCACATCGGCCAGACATACGCCTGGCTTAATCATATCAATCGCTGCCTGCTGGGCCTCTTTGACGGCTTCATAGACTTTTTTATAATATGGCGTTGGCTTGCCGAATACGAAACATCGCGTAATGTCGCTGATATAGCCGTTGTATCGGCAGCCAAAATCAATCAGGATGGTGTCGTTTTTGCGCAGTTTGCGTTTGCCCGGCTGGTGGTGATTGCGCGAGGCATTGGGGCCGAAGCAGATAATCGTATCGAATCCCGGCACGGCACCGAGCTGCTTCATGTGAAATTCCAGCGCGGCTGTCATCTCGATTTCCGTCATTCCGGCCCTGAGCAGCGGCAGTGTTTGCCGCAGGGCCTTCCATGCGATTTTGGCGGCGGTTTCGATGGCTTTGATTTCTTCTTTGGTCTTGACGGCGCGCAGATTTTCGACAATCGCTTTGGCCGGCACAATTTTTCGCTTCACGGTTTTTTTGACTGCCTGAAGGATCGCTATGCTGCATTCGTCCTCAATGCCGACGCTGCGGACGCGTTTTGCCTTTTGCACGAAATCCGCCACCGCTTTGGTCAGCGCTCCTTTTCGCTCAAAGACCTTACAGCCCGCACACTCACTCCGGGCCTGTTCCGTATAGCGGCTATCGGTAATTAATATCGCTCTATCCGGCAATATAAGCACCCAACTGTCGTGGCCCTTAAATCCGGTCAGATAACGTACATTTTCCACTGAAATCACAATCAACGCATGCAGTTTTTGTTTCTTCAATTGCAGGCGAACCGCTTCGATTCGTTTCTTTGCCGTTGCGAGGTTCATATTCTATCCTTTTTTGGCACTATTATCGGTACTTTTCGGGCCGTCAATTTTCAAATTTTTTCTGATTTTTTACACTTCCGCTCACACACCATTGGGATTCATTTCGTATAGTTTATAGTGAAGGGAGTCGAAAAAAGAAATAAGAATTTTTAAGCCCTCTGGGCTGGTTTTAATTTTGAAAAGGTCTCCTCCTCTCCTGTCTTTTCCGTGCAAGGATGCTCTGACGGGGCCGATGTCCGCCGGGGGGCGGATGTCTGCCCCGTTCTTTTTTTCCAATTCACTTTTTCACGATAATATACTGCATAAATCCAATCCGCCGGCGCGGCCTGATTTATAAAAAAGTATCGCTTGGCTATTCTGCAAACTAATAATACTATTCTTTCATAGCTAACAAGAAGATATATCTGTTGTTTTGCCGATAATACCCGCAAAGGATAATATTCGCCGGAGGCAAAACAATAGGATACGAACGTTTATTGTAACATTGACAAGTGAAGAACGCTGGCGTTTAACTCGGATCGAAAGGGGGCAGGAGCATTCTATAGAAAACTTTTTTTTTCAGACCCCGAAGGCGTCACGAAGTACAATACAAGAACTTATGGAGTACTTTTCGATAGGGACGACCATGGAATTCTATGTTCAGGATGCAGATGAAAATAAAAAGAAAACGGTCGAAGGTCTCGACAGAATGATGGGGGAATTGTCTTGACCATGTGATAGGGTATTTTGTAAAACTACCGATGTCTTTAAGAGAGAATTATGCTGCTTAAGCGTTTTAATGGGAACTCCCCGATGAGAAATTGGTATATGGTCAATAACGGAAATTGTTTTTTCTTTCCCATATTTGCATTTTATGCAATTCTTTTGACCGGCTGTAGCATAACAGAGCACCCTCGTCTGCGCCCCGGCAGCTATGCCAGCTCAACGGTTAAAGTCCACTTTTTGGACCCCAATTCACTCGGCATGCATAATTACGATTCGTTCTCCGGCGAAAGCGACGGCATTGCATACACCTGCCGCGGAGGACACATTGACCTTGCTCATCTCCGCATCGCCGCCGACAATGTCTATTACCTCTATCATAAGTTTTCCAGGCATCTTCAGTCCCGGGATACGGAGTTTACTTACAAGCTCAACGCGGATCCATCCATTTTCGCTTTCCATGTTACCTATCCGCCTGATTTCATGACGCATTCAACCGTCACACAGCAGGAAATGATTGATGAGCTTTCACTTGAACTTGCCCAGTATGGTACATGGTATATGGTTACATGGCACGAAGTGCTGACGTGGTTCGGGCTGAAGGTGTGTTATGTCGTTCCCCAATTCCAGTCCGCTTTCTCGTGGGAGGACTCCTATTCGAATCTTCTCGGCACCATTCTCGGCGCTGAAGCGATTCACCATCCAGGCGGCGACTTTAATGTCGCTATGACCCTCGTTATAAGAGATGAACTCAAAAAACTCGGCGTGCAATCCAGCGATTTCGCTTATTACGCTTCGGAAAGAGTACGCGGAAAGTGGTTCAAAGGCAATGTCAATACAATCATCCTTTTGCGTAACCTGGATATCGGTTCTGATGATGGTTTTGTTTCCCCTTCACTGGTGCCTGACGTCTGCATACCTGCACGGCCGATGAGTTATCCTGTTCCAAATTTGAACACCGCGACACAGTATGGTTTTAAGGTGGAACTGGAAATCAAGCCTCACAGCGGCGCAACTAATCGCTGCCGTGACATCATTTATCCAGACGGAAACTATGGCCCGATCCTTCCCGCCGTCCACTTGCCCATTATTATGAAAACCATCCGGCAGCAGGCGATTGAAAAAGGATTTCTGGTGACGCCATAAAATCATTTTCCCCGAATAAGCCTTCGTCCCGTTTCCTGAATTCTATCGTGCCGACTCTCCAATTGCAACTGGCACAGTTTTTGGGGGGAAGGTCAAACGGTAAAATCGCAAGCGGCATCATCGGGAATTAGTGCGGGTTTTCAAGACGACCCTGAATCTCTTTAATTACAAGGCCGAGCGTTTCTTCGAGGCTGTATTTCGGCTCGAAACCAATGATTTGATGAATCCTTTTGAGGCATGGCACCCGTCTTTGCATATCGTCGAACGGCCGGCCGTAGGCCTGTTCATAAGACAGGAAGACTTTTTTGCTTTCGCTTCGGGTCAGGCGAACCACCATATCCGCAAGGTCGATGAGCGAGATTTCTCTGTCGGAGCCAAGGTTATAGACTTTTCCCGGCGCCGTCGGGCAAGCCATCAGGTCGGTCAATGCGCCAACGACATCCAGCACACAGCAAAAACAGCGGGTTTGTCGGCCGGTGCCGTAAATTTCGATGGGTTCATTTTTCAAAGCTCTTTCAACGAATCGGGGCACGACCATTCCATATTGGCCGGTTTGCCGCGGACCGATGGTGTTGAACAGCCGGACGACGACCGCTTCGAGCCCGAACTGCTGATGATAGGCCAGCGCCAGAAACTCGTCGATGGCCTTGCTGCACGCATACGACCAGCGGCTGAATCGTGTGCTGCCCAGCACTGTGTCGTCGTCTTCGTGGAACGGGATGGCTTCGCTTTTGCCATAGACTTCGCTGGTAGAGGCGATAAGAACTTTTTTGCGGAATTTGTTGGCGGCGGCCAGGACGACTTCCGTGCCGTGGATATTGGTTTCGATGGTATGAACGGGGCGTTCGGCGATGAGTTTGACGCCGACGGCGGCGGCCAGGTGATAGACGATATCACACTCGGCTATGAGAGGATGCAATGCCAGGGTGTTTCTTACGTCGTCCTGCACAAAATGAAAATGGGGATTGGACATCAGGTGGCGGATGTTTTCGAGCCGGCCTGTGCTGAGATTATCCAATACCGTCACGTTGTGGCCCTGCTGCAATATGTATTGGGCCAGATGCGAGCCAATGAAACCCGCGCCGCCGGTAATGAGAATTTTCATAGTATCCTTTCGTCATTCATTTGATTATCGCCGACCGGCTGTGAAGATATGCCAAGGCCGTGCTGGAGCAAATACTTAAATTGCTTGAACTGCCAGACGCCGCCGACAATATAACCGGCAGTCAGAACACACAACCCGACGCCCAAGACTTCCCATGCGGAAATAGTAAGTCCGCGAAAGACCATCCAGTACCAGCAGACGAAAGCCTCTGCAATTCCTATCGCCGCGCCTGGCGTCATGCTGTCCAGATACTGCCGGGCGGTTAAAGCAATGCGGCGGCTGAGCATCACGGTTTGCAGAATAAAGCCGCTCAATTCGCCGGCCAGTACGGCCAGCGCGGCGCCGGTGATGCCCATATTTTGAATCAGGGGAATCATTAATACGGCCATCACCACCACCCGCACCGTCACAAAAATCCGCTGCTGATTTAATGCGTGAATGGCGTAATACATATTGGCCATAATGATGGCCTGAACCCGCAGAAACGTCGTCAGGGTCATCAACATAAACGCCGTTGTCGCTATGGCACAATCCGGGGTGTAAAGTATCACAAGCAGTGCCGCGGCACAAGCGGCAAAAAATCCCGTCAACGGGCCGACAATCAGTGTCACCCAGCGTGTGGACTGGCAAAGGCCTTTTTGCAGGGATTCTTTTTGGTCCTGCTTGAGCGCGAAGACCGGCAGCAGGAGTTTGCCTACGATTTGCATCGCCAAATCACGGGGAATCCGCGCCAATTGGGACGCCAGAAAATATATTCCCACCAGGTCTTTGGGGACCATTTTGCCCAGGACGAAGACATCGGCCTGAAAAGCAATCAGCGTCAGAAGCGGCATTCCCCACATTCCTTTGGCAAAGGCGGACAGCTCTTTCATAGCGCGGCGGTCAATTTGCAATCGGGGCCAAAACGGACACATTACAAAAGACAAGACCAGCCGAATCAGTCCTTCGGACGAAAAACCGATAATGACGGCCCAGACGCTGCGGTACATCACGGTCAGGGCAATCGTCAGCAGTGTTCCTATCAGCATACTGCCCTGAGTCAGGATTACATACTTGCCGAAATGGAGTTTTTTTTCGAGGACGTGTGAGCCGGGACTAACCATGCCGTTAAACAGCACAGCCAGAAACGCCACACGGAGAAGGTTTGTCAATGCCGGGTCTTCATAAAAATGAGCGATCCAGCCGGCGGCGGCAATTCCGGCCGTTGCCAGCAGCGTAGCACGGGCAGTCTGAAACCACCATGCGGCGTTGAGATAATCATAGCGGTCGCCGATTTTATTCTGGATGACGGAGAATCGAATTCCGACTTCGCCGGCGGCCTCGAACATCGTCAACACCGCCACGCAAATGGCCACAAGCCCCATCTGTTCGCGGACAATGAGCCGGGCCAGGACCATATACCGCACGAGGCGCATCGCCCGTTCAATGCCCGTGCCGGCCGTCAAAAAGACGCTGCTTCGCAGAAAACGCCCGCGAAGGCTGTCGGAGGCCATATATTGCAGAATGGAATTTACCGCATTTTTCATCAAGCGTCTCTTTATAAGCCGAATTGGCTGAAATTACAATATCCCGCCGGTTGGGGGACGCCGAAAACGACCGGCTGAAAAACCCTGTACAAACTGTTTGTCGGCCGATACTGTATTTGTCGGAAAATCAACTGCGAAAGGGTCAAAGAATGACCGTCGGAACACTGATAATCCAAATTCCCTTGCCCGGGATCGGCTCATTAAAGGACAAACGGCGGATAGTCAAAAGTCTGACCGAGCGGCTGCAAAGCCGGTTTAACGTTTCCATCGCCGAGATTGCCGCTCAGGACAGTCATCGGATTGCTGTTATAGGACTGGCGGTCGTCGCCAATGAAGGCTCTTTTGTCCGGCGGCAGCTCGATGCCGTACTGGAATTCCTCCGCAATGACAACCGCGTCGTTGTGGGAAAAATTGACCGGGAGATATTTACCTGCGATTTCGACATGTCCTTCTAATACGCTTCTTCCGAGCCGCCGACAATGATTTTCAGCCGGTCGATATTGGGAATAATGGGCATCATATTGGCCGCGGGACTGAATGGGTCCGACCAATACACAAAAAAAGCCTTGCCCATCATATAATCCATCGGCACGATGCCTTCCCGGTACAGCGGCCGGCCCATCCGGTCTTTGCCCTGGACCGACCAGAGTCTGCCGTCCGAGCTGTTGGGGCTGTTGTCGCCGCAGACAAAAAATTCGCCTTGATTCAGCGTCAGCGGCCTCTTGGCGGTGGCGCGCAGGATACCATCCGAGGTGTAGTACAAATCCCGGGACAGAACGATATGGCGTAATTGAACCCGGCCTTCGCCAAGGATTTTTACCGTGGGCTGGGTTGATTCATTTTCGGTTGGTTTGCCGCGGGCCGGCAAATCAAAACTGAGTCTCTGGTCTCCGAATCGAAAAACCAGGCGGCGGTCCACGTTTGCAAATTCGAAATAAACGGGTTTATCTATTTCTGTCGGGGCTATCGGTGTACTGGCCAGTTCCATGATTTGACCGTCCTGCAGTTTTTCCAGCGTCAGCGTTTTTCCGAAATTTACTTTGGCGATGTAATATACGCCTTTCTTTTCGAGGGATACTCCGACAAAACCGTTTTCTTCCTGTGTCTGTACAAGAAACCGCATCATTAAATCGCTGCAGATGGGTTCGGTTTCCCGCATACGGTCATTGTTATAGGCGTAGGCGGCGTGGAAATCGCTGCCCACTGAAGGATTGTAAATCAGCGTATGTGTTTGTCCGGCCCCAGCGTCAAGGCCGAAGACCGTCGGGCCGTCGGCACAAAGATTCCATTGACTGTTTGGCTCGTTCTCAAACGGCTGTCGCCAGGGGCGATTTTCCGTGTCGATTTTTCCGGCCTGCCCGACAGGTCCGCTTGCGCCGAACGGTTGATAATCATTGTTATAAATACACATCCACAGTTCGCGCTGGACGCAGGCGGGTTTATGCTGAATCTGATTGTTGATATAGATATCCCCGTCGATAATCTGCACTTTTTCGCCGGGAAGACCAATCAGCCGTTTGATGTAATTTTGCTGGGGGTCGGTGGGATTTTTAAACACGACCACATCCCATCGCTCCGGCATCATAAACGGGTAAAGGCACTTGAGCACGAAAATCCGGTCGCCATTTTGAATGCGGCCCACGGCGGCAAGGGACTGGGAATAGCCGCAGCTCGGACACTGCGGCCGGTTCAGCATCGATGAATCGCCGTCCACCTCGTAGAAGTACCCGCACTGAACACACCGCAGCGAATAGTGGTTTCCTTTCAGCGTCTCGGCCATACTGCCGGAGGGAATTTGAAAGGCCTCGACGGCAAAGGCCCGAAACACCAGCGCCAAAATCAGGGCCACCAGCAGCCATTCGAGCGTATTGATGATTCCTTCGAGCGTCGCACTTCGCCTCGGCTCAAAGCTTGCCGGTTCTGCGGGCTGTTCGGGTTGGGGCTGTGGTGTCAGTTCATCCATTTTTATCAATCATCAATCGCTGGAATCAATACGTATTACCGTCCGCCGTAGATGATTTTAATGCCGTCCGGCTCCGGCGGTCCGTCCAGATACGGTATTTTTCGCCAGTTTTCCTTGTTAAACCGCCAGCTTCCCGGGAAATGCACAAAGAAAGCCTTGCCCACTAAGTAATCTCGCGGCACGATGCCTTCGCGGTATTGTTTGCCGGGATTGGCTAAGGCGGGCTTGTCCCACATTCGTGCGTCCAGACTATTAGGGCTGTTATCGCCGCAGACGAAAAATTCATCGGCCTCCAGCTTCAGGGGTTTTCCCTCATAAGCCCGGAGGACGCGTTGGGAGTCATCGGCGCCACGATAATGAACATCCCGCATCAGCTTGATATGGCGCAAGATCAATTTGCCATAGCCTATAATTGCCGCCGTCGGGGACGATTGACGGTCTTTGCCGGCGTCATCTTTGCCTTGTCCTAAATCATATTCAATTCGACTGTTTCCATATTCCAGTGATAATAAATGGTCGGTATTGGCAAACCGCAGCAGTTGAATGCCGGATAAATCCATTTGTCCGCATTTGCCTTCGGCCAGCAGTTTTTTGCCGGAGTCATTCTCCAGCCGGTAAATCGCCATCCGGCCGTCGGATTGGACAATCCCTTCATAAGCAATACCGTATTTGCTCAGCCGGGCGCCGGCGGCGCCTTGACCTTCCATCTTCACGTAATACCGCATCATTAAATCACTGCAGACGGGCATTTCCGGGTAAGACATTGTGGCGTCGTAGGCATAAGTGGCACGAAAATCATTGCCCTGTGACGGGTTATACCGCAATAGGCGGACGGTGTTATCCGCCCCCGTATCTAATGAAAATACGCCCGTCCCATCGGCTTTCAGATTCCATTCTCCGGCCGGTGACGCTTCAAAGGGCTGAGCCCACGTGTGTCCGTTGAATCGTTTCTCTTCCGGACGAATGGGCTGGTAATCGTTATCATAGATGCACATCCACAGTTCTTCCTGCACATGAGGAGGCTTGCGGGCGATTTTGTCGTTGATATAGATATCGCCGTCGATAATTTCCACTTTTTCATCCGGCAGGGCGACCAGCCGCTTGATATAATTGATTTGCGGCTGAATGGGATTCTTAAAAACAATTACATCCCATCGTTTCGGTTCGAAGAACTGATAAATACACTTGAGTACAAAAATCTGGTCTCCTCGGCTGACGGGCCGCGGGACAGCCTGAAAAAGCTGTTTATTCACAAAGGTGCCGGTATTTTCATAATGGCCGCAACTGGGGCACCGCGGCGATAACGGCAGAACAGGAACATTTTCTTTCGGCAGGTAATTATCCGGCATCCGATAGACCTGCGGGCCGAGAAAATCGTAGTCATACCGATAGCCGCACTGCTGACATCGCAGACGAAAATGCGACCCGCGGAGCGTCTCGGCCATACTGCCGGTCGGGATGCGATAGACCTGCATCACGAAAACGATGAACACCAGCGTCCCTGCCAGCGCCGTAATAATCCATTCGAGGTTATGATAGACCATATCCACGGTTTTCTGGCCGCTCGTGATGTACTTCTCGTTTTTTTGTGCCTGCGTCATATTTTATCCTGAAGAGTCCCTAAAATTGTTATATTATGTTCGTCGGCCCCAGCCAGGTCAAGGGAATCCCTGAAATTGTCGATTTTCCCTCAAAAGCCCGCCGGGCGGGGGGTTTTTCAACCGGTAAAATTTTCCAAAAAAATTGCTTGCCGGTTCGAAGTCATTACTGTATAGTGATTTGCGGTTATGAAACGCGGCGGATACGCCCACGGTATTATGCTATTGTTTATTTATAGGTATTATCAAAATAGTTCCAGGTTTATACGTAAAAAGAGGGTATCCGAATGGCAACCATCACCAAAAAAGAGTTGATTGATCGCATTGCTGAAGTGACTCAGGCCAAGCGTGTTCTGGTCAAACGTGTCGTGCAGTCTTTTCTCGACGAAATTGTCGGGGAGCTGTCCCGGGACAATCGTCTGGAGTTTCGCGACTTCGGCATCTTTGAGACGCGAACACGTTCCAGCCGTATCGCTCAGAATCCCAAAACCCTCGAACGGGTTCAGGTGCCGTCCAAACGCAGCGTCAAATTCAAGATGGGCCGGCTGATGAAGGCCAGGCTTTGCCCTAATGCGTCCGGGACGGCACGATAACCGGATTTTCTGAAATCCCATACAACAATCCAGGGCTGCCCCGGCAGTTCTTTGCAGCCTGAATGAAGGGAGAAGATCATGGTGGAAGGTACGGTTAAGTGGTACGATAAGAAGAAAGGATACGGGTTTATTCTCGGCGATACCGGCGGAGATATCTTTGTTCATTATACCAGCTTTGCCGACCCTGCAATTCGGTATCTGGATGAGGGCGAAAAAGTTCTTTTTGAGGTTGTCGGCGGCGAAAAAGGTCCCCGCGCCCAGAACCTTCGAAAAGCACTTGTCAAGGTTTGATGAACGCCATTGTATTTTGATGCGGGGGGCAAGAGGGATTTCGCTGCTTTTGAGCAGTTAGAGGGGTGTTTCATTTCGTCTTGAAAATCCGGCATTACACATCATGGAAGAGGCTATTTCGTTGACAGATTTGAGGTTTTGACTATAGTATTTTTTCGCGGGCGGTTAGCTCAGTTGGTTAGAGCGCCTGCCTTACAAGCAGGAGGTCACAGGTCCGAGTCCTGTACCGCCCAGTTTCATAAGTCCTTGTAGGTGCCATACTTACAAGGACTTATTTGTTGTGGTTTTTCAAACCCTGTAGGCCATTGTAACTTGATTTGTAACTGTATTGGACTTTATTACTCCAGTTACAAGGAAAAAACTATGGCAAAGACACACAAAAAAACAGGTATCGCTAACACTCTGCCCGGCACAATCTATGACCGCCACGGCCGCTATTGGTACAAAGCCCAACTGCCCGGCGAAGCCAAACCCGTCGCCCGACCGCTCGTCCCCCTCGGCTCCAAATACGCCACTACCGACTATTGTGCAGCCGTCGAACTGGCAAAAGATCTCTATCATCAGGCCATCTTCAAAAGCCAGAAAACTGACCTTACCATCTTGATCAGCGACAATCAATCTTGCCTTCCGGCGACAGATAAAAGTTCCGGATATTAGTCAGAGACAATAAACTATCTGAATTTCCTTAAGTTAGGAGATTCCAGATGGTTACAGACAAACAGGTAAGGCGATTGTTAAGCATGAAAAACA
>VGXU01000040.1 GCA_016873215.1 Planctomycetota bacterium | reverse complement strand
TACCACGGAACCGCAGATGTCGATTCTGGAATCGACCAATTCACTTTTGATTCACGCCACGCCGCGACAGCACGCATCCATCGCATTGGTCATTGCCCACGTGGACCGTGAACTGGACCGCACGAGCACCCCGTATGTTGTCTATCCGCTGGAAAACCAGAAACCGGCGGATTTGGCCGGGACGCTGATGGAGTTGATTGAAGGCAGGATGTCCAAGACTTCCATCTCGCCTTCGCCGGGAATGGGGCCGCCGGCCGGCAATAAAATCCAGACGGAGCAGACGGGGGCCAGCAATCTGCCCAAAAAGGAGGAAGAGAGTATTCGCATTATCCCCGACGATGCATCCAATGCCCTGATTGTGTATGCGAACAAAAAGAACCAGCAGTGGGTCGCCACCCTGATTAAAGAACTGGACCAATACCGTCCGCAGGTGCTGCTGGACTGCACACTGGTTGAGATTACCAAAGATGATCTGTTCAAATATGAAATTGATCTGGTTTCAAAAACCTATTCGGACCTTACGCTTCGACCTGGCAAAACAGGCATCCTTGATGGTGCTGGCACGTCTATCGGCAACCTCGGCGGCAGCACAAGTTTTGACCCGCGCACATACGGACAGGCAAGTTCGGATTCGGGTATTTTTACAGGCTTTTTTAATACGGATATGATTCAAGGTATTTTGACGGCCATGCAGCAAAATAAGTATGGTCGTATTATGGCAAGACCTAAAATACTAGTTAATGATAACCAAGAAGGCGAAATCAAGTCAGAAAACACAATTTCAGTGGCTCAGATCAAAACCAATGTAATTCCCGGAACCGCTACGCAGACATCAACATCCTCACAAGATGCGAGCTTTCAAGATTATACGGAAGGTGTGACCCTTAAAATCAAACCCCATATCAGCAAGGGGGATATGTTGCGGTTGGAAATTACATTAAACCGGACAGATTTTGAAACGACTACAAAGACAATTCCGGTGTCAGATGGCTCAGGAGGTACTACTCCCGTTCCTTATCCGCCGGACAGAACTTCGACGGATATAAACACAGTTTCAACGATTCCCGACGGCACAACGATTATTTTGGGTGGCCTGGAAAAGATCAACCAAGGTAAGTTGCAGAAAAAGGTTCCGATTTTGGGTGATTTGCCATTGGTAGGCGGCTTATTTAGAGGTGTCAATAATAGTGATAAACAGGGGAAACTTTATGTTTTTGTCAAGGCTAATATTCTCCGTCCCAGTGATCAAGTCGAAGGGCTGGAAGATATTCGTCGTGTATCTACTAAAAATCGAAAGGCCTTTGAGGATATGGAAAAGAAATTCCAGGGCCTAAAGAGTTGGCCGAGTATCCCTCCGAAAACCGTAGATCCGGGAAAAGTTTTGGAAGATGATGAATACATTCAGCGGCTGAGAGAACAGCAGGCCGAAAGAGAAAAAGCCGCTGCCGCACAAGAGCTGCAAGAAGTTTCGGTAAATTAGTAATTTGTTACGGCCGTGAAAACGGAAGTATCGTTTTGAATTGTTCTGGATTCCGGCTTTCGCCGGAATGACATAAGAAATGAGAACCATCTAACAATATGCGAGAGCTGCTGATACAGACCGCGCGAGAGACGGGTATTGTTGAGGCCGAGGCGCTGAAGCGATATCTGGACGAATACGCCGAGGACAAACGGCGCATCGACCAGCTTTTGCTGTCTGCGCCGAATTTCACGGAAGACGTAGTACTGAAATTGTTCGCCGCGGCGATGGGGATGGACTACTTAGATGAAATCCCCGGCAAGGAAATACCGAAATTATTTGTTGAGACGGTTTCGGCGACGTATGCCCAGCACCATTATCTCATCGGGCTGGAGCGTCCGCAGGACAACGGCCGGATGACGGTCGTCGTCGCTACGCCGCTGGCGACGGTCATTATCGACAATGTTTCCAAGATGCTGGGCCGGCCCGTCCGCACGGCGCTGGCGACGCGCGCGGCCATCACTGCGGCCATTGACGTCGCTTATGAACAGAAAAATACCGTCATTGAAGAAGTCGCCGAAGAGCTTGACCAGCAGAATTTAGACCAGCTTGTCGATGAGGTTGAAAGCAGCGACGACCTGCTGGACGTGGTGAATCGTCCGCCGGTGATTCGCTTAGTCAACGATATTCTTTTTCGCGCCCTGCAGATGCGGGCCAGCGATATTCACATTCACCCTTACGAAACAAAAATTCAGGTGCGATACCGCGTGGATGGCATTTTGTATGATTCGCTGTCACTGAACCGCAACGTGCTGTCGCTGATTATTTCGCGTATCAAGGTGATGGCGGGGATGGATATCGCCGAGCGCCGGATGCCGCAGGACGGCCGGTGCAGTGTGCGTATCGGGCAGCGCGAAATCGACCTGCGTGTCAGCACGGTTCCCACGAGTTACGGCGAACGGGCGGTGCTGCGTATTCTGGATAAAAGCACGGGGCTGCTGACGCTTGAAGAGCTTGGATTTTTTGAAGAGGACCGGGAGGTCTTTGACAAAATGATAAACTACTCTCACGGCGTGATTTTTGTCACGGGCCCGACGGGCAGCGGCAAAAGCACTACCCTGTACGCCTGTCTGAACCGCATTGACTCACGTGTCAAAAACGTGATGACGGTGGAAGACCCGATTGAATATCAGCTCGAGGGCATCAGCCAGATGCAGGTGTCGGGCAAGAAAGGAATGACGTTTGTCAATTCGCTGCGGCATATTCTGCGTCAGGACCCGGATGTGATTATGGTGGGTGAAGTCCGCGACCGTGAGACGGCGGGAATGGCGATTCAATCATCGCTTACGGGGCATTTGGTATTTTCGACTCTGCACACCAACGACGCGGCCGGGGCCATCAGCCGATTGCTGGATTTCGGGGTTGAGCCGTACTTAGTCAGTTCGTCACTGCTTTGCGTTCTGGCTCAGCGTCTGGTCCGGCGGATTTGTCCGGACTGCAAGCAGGCCTACGAACCACCACCGCACGAATTGCGTGAGCTGGGCATCGGCGACATTTCCAAAGACGTTAAATTTTATACCGGTTCCGGCTGCGCCAAATGTTTTGAGACGGGATATCGCGGCCGAACGGGAATTTATGAACTGATGGTTATTACGGAAGAAATTCGCGAGCTGGTTTACGAGCGGCAAACCGCCGGGGCTGTCAAGAAGAAGGCACTTGAACAGGGCATGCAGACGCTGCGTATGGACGGCGCGCGGAAAGTTCTGTCCGGGACGACGACGATTGCGGAAGTACTGCGCGTCACACAAGCAGATTCTGGGTAAATTTTATGCCTCGTTTTTCATATACAGCCATCGGCTCTTCGCGCAAGACGGAGAAGGGCGTACTGACCGCGGAAAGCGCCTTCGCGGCGCGGAAACATCTGCGCGCCAAAGGGCTGCATCCGACGGATATTCATGAACTTGCCTCCGCAGAAAGCCGACGGCAGTTCAGATTGTTCGGCAAAAGCGCCCGCGGCGCAGTGACCGCCTTTACGAAAGAGCTTTCGACGATGCTGTCGGCCGGAATCAAGCTGACGGACGCCTTAACGGTACTGATTACGCAGGTCAGCGACACGAGTCTGCGCAGCGCCATTACCGACATCCGCGACCGCGTGATAACCGGCGAATCGTTCACCGAAACGCTGACCGAGTACGAACGATACTTTGACGTGATTTACGTGAGTATGATGCGGGTCGGCGAGGTGACCGGCACGCTCGACAAGAGCTTGGCGACGATGTCGGCGTTTATGGAGAAACGTCAGCGTCTTGAAGCCAAGATGACGACGGTGATGATTTATCCGGCGATGCTGATTGTCGGATGCATCGCCGCAGTGCTGGTGATTACCATTAAAGTCATCCCCATCATCGCCGAGCAGATTGCCAAGACCGGCCAGGAGCTGCCTTGGATTACGAAGGCTTTGGTGGCCAGCGCGAACACTCTGACGAGCTGGTGGGTTATTCCCATTCTGGCGGCGTTTTTTGCCATCGGCTGGGGATATAAAAAACTAATGCGGACGGAAAAAGGGTCCTGGTGGCGCGACAAAATGCTGCTGAATCTGCCCGGCTTTGGCCCGTTGATTAAGCAGCGTATTGTTTCACGGTTCGCCTCGACGCTGGCGACACTGCTGGGCGCGGGGCTTTCGATGGCGGAATCGCTGCGTGTTGTTTCGCAGGTGACGGGGAACAAAATTATGAACGAGGCGGTCAAGCAGGCCCGTGACCGTATTTTAGCGGGTGCGGATATCGCCACACCGCTGCGCGACAGCGGCATTATCGACCCGTCGATTGCTCACATGGTGGCCGTCGGCGAAAAAAGCGGCGAACTGGAGCAAATGCTCAAAGTAATCAGTGAAAACCTCGACGCGTCCAGCGATCTTGTGATTGAACGTCTCAGCGCCGCCATTGAGCCGGTGATTATTGTTGTGATGGCGCTGGTGATCGGCATTATCGCTTACGCGACGATGATACCGCTGATTAAATTTTCGGCGGGGCAATTTTAGAATTGTAAAATAACAATTGTATATTGGAAAAGAGGTGCGTATGAGCAAAAAAATGAAAATGCAACGTCGTTCGGGTTTTACGCTGGTGGAAATTATGGCCGTCATCGTCATCATCGGTCTTTTGGCGGCGTTTGCGGCCCAAAATTTCATCGGCCGTATCGACGAAGGGCGAAAGGTTGCCACCAAAGTCAACCTCAAAATCCTGCATCAGTCCGTGCTGAATTTCAAGATGGACACCGGGCGGTATCCCACGGAGGAAGAAGGATTAACCGCGCTGATTGAGCAGCCCACCGACGTGGAGAACTGGTCTCCCAACGGGTATCTCGAAAGCGACAAGCTGCCCCGGGACGGGTGGAAGCGTGATTTTATTTACCAGCTTAATCCTGAAAGCGGCAAGCCTTTTGTGATTATCAGCTATGGCGCCGACGGCAAAGAAGGCGGCGAAGGCTATGATGCTGACCTGTACAGTACCGACGCGGAATAAACGAAAGCCCTCAGGCCGGCGCGGCCTGGTACTGGTTGAGATGCTGGTTGTACTGGGGATTATGGTGATGCTGGTTTCAATAGCCATGCTTGGTTTTGGCGCGGTATCGGGCAGAAATTATTTTCATCGCAAGGCGCAAACTCTGGCAGAAGCTTTTCAATCGGCCTGGATTAATGCGCAGCAGAGCGACCGACGGTATGCGGTTGTACTGAGCTTTACGGAAAGGGCGTGGGTCCTGCGGCAATTTACCCAACTGGACTTTGAAGGGATTCCGGAAGACGAATCGATTATCAAGACCGGCACTTTTGACGACCGCTTTCAACTGGATTATGTTTTGTATGACGACGGGGACGATACACGCAACCCGCGGGAAGGGGAACGGGTGACCTCCGCGATTTTCCGCGCGGGGCATGGAGGCTGGCAATTCGGGGGGAAAATTGTACTCCGCGACGAAGACGGGAATCCCTGGTCGATTGTCATTTATCGCATCGGCAAACCTGCTGAACTGGTGCAGGGTGACGCAACCATTTTGATTCCGGTGGAATCCCAATATATTCCGTTTTAGGAAAACTGAAACGAGTGAACCGTCTGTGAAATCGAAGATTGAAAAATCCATGCCAGACCCATCGAAGGGCCGCCTGAAACACGTCGGCTTTACGCTGATTGAAGTCGCGGCCGCGCTGGTTGTTTTGTCGATGATTCTGGCGTCGGTGATGATGGTGATGAGCCGGATTACTTCCGGAATGATTGACCTGCAATCGGAGATACAGGCGTTTACCGTCGCCCGGCAAAATATGGAGAAGCTTCTCACTTCGGCCGAGGTGTCCGATAAATCGGATTATGGCGTTCTCGAAACCAACGCCGACATTGACTGGCAGACGATTGTGGAGCCGTTTTATGAACCTATCAGCAAGCGTATGTGGATTCGGGGTGTCTGCACGGCAGGCTATACCGACAGCAAAGG
Source organism: Planctomycetota bacterium (assembly GCA_016873215.1). Classification (GTDB taxonomy): domain Bacteria; phylum Planctomycetota; class Phycisphaerae; order Sedimentisphaerales; family Anaerohalosphaeraceae; genus Anaeroglomus. Next base: position 16,947 of record VGXU01000040.1, on the reverse strand, counting down.
ACAGCGAAAAACCGTTGAATTGACGTGCTGGCTGACGGGATTGACGGCCCAGCAAATCAAACAGATTCTCGAACAGCAGAAACGCATCGAAGAGATGATGAAACAGTTTTCCCAGACGGAATACGGGCAGCAGATTTTCGAACAGCGGCAGATTAATGTGGCGTTTCTCGAATATAAGGGCCTCGATGTTGACGCATATAAGGAATTTACCGAACAGATTGAACGCCGACGAATCAACTATATCGCCGAAAACGGCTTTGATGAGGGATATGAAGAGTTCCTGACGGGACTGGCCGAAGAGGAAACTAATTTTCTGTATCAGTTCAACATCAACTATGACGAGTATGTGAATTTTTACGAAACATACGACCCGCAGACCGATTACAGCCAGCTTCGAGACCAGGAAAAACAGCAGTCTTCTCAGGAAAAGAAGAATCCGGTCAAACCGGCGGAGTCTCCCCCGGACAGCGGGGGCTCTCAGGACAACCCGGCCGTTCAGAATGATACGGATACCAAAAATGTCAAGCTGCCCGATAATTTGCCGCCCGAAATTCTCGAACAATTACGCGGCGCCGAAATAATCAAATAAAGAGGTGTACTTTAAAAGAGACATGACGATGCAGAATTTTAAAATCCGAAATTCTGAAAATTCGATTTATGAAACTTTTTGTCGGCGGCGAGGCTTTTCGCTGATTGAGATTCTGACGGTGCTGACATTGTCGGCGACGATTCTGGCCGCGGTCATTTTAATTTATAATCGTGTACGCAACAGCGCCGCGGCTATTACCACTCGGCTGAATAATCAGGGCCTTCCGGATGAGCTTCTGCAGAAAATCGCCGAAGACATTGATCGGCTGGCCGCGCCGGGGTTTGACGCGAGTATTTCGATCCGCAACAAAGAGGACTCCGGGTATAACAGCGCTCAACTCGTCATTGAAAATCGTTATTACGGCAACAGCCAGCCGCCCACAGCGAAGATTTATGAACGGGTCGTCTGGCAAAGCAACTACGACCCCTTTCTGGGTCAAATGGTTCTTTATCGCAGTCACAGCGGATTGAATCTTGAGGATAAGCTTGTGGACACCGTCCGCAACGGCGAAAACAATCCCGAACTTTTCGTTCCGGTTTGTTCGGGCCTGACGTATTTCGGCGTTTTCGCCCTGACCGGAAGGGAAACGGAAGAACAGGAGCCGGCCTCGTCCTGGCAAAGGCAAACAATGCCTAATGGGATTTTGCTGGGGTTGTCTCTGGAGCCGATGACTCAGTTGGAGGATGGTTCTTTTGTGCTGCCCGAAGGAAGCATTGTTTATCGTGCTGTCGCGGTGGATCGCACCCGACCGATTCCGTACAAGTTCACGGTGAAGCTTACCGAACCCAACGACCCCAACAGCCGGGGTAGAAGCGACCCCAATGAGACGAAATCTTCCGTCGGACAAAGCAAAAATATTAAGCAACTGACAGGATCTTCGAGCCAATGAAAGAAAGTCTTCACAGACAACCGGGTTTCGTTGCTTGTCGGCAAGGTGTCGTGCTGGCCATTACACTGATAGTCCTGGTAGCACTGGCGACGATTGTCACCGTTCTGGCCGTGCGCGTCGCCCAAGTCCGTCAGCGTCAGCAGTATATTATGGATTACCAAAAAGCCCTTTACGGTCTGGATTCGGCGATGAAATACGCCCTGGCCGTGCTGCCCGAAAAAACCTTTACTCTTGTTGAGCGGGCGGACGCGCCGGATTTTTCCGACTTGTTCTGGCTGAGCCGGGAGCAGTATCTCCAATACCTTGACGCGTGGGCGTACAGTGCGGAACCCGAACAACTCGAAAAATACCTCAAGAAATCTGAAGGGGATTCCCTGAAATCCTCCAAAGACGAATCGCAGTCTCTGTTCGGGCAACTGTATTCCAAATTTATGGCGGCTGCCGAACCAAATGATTTGGAGAGTACGGAACCGAACGAACTGGTGTACACGGATCCCAACCAGATTGTTGTTCCCGGACCGTATGGGCCAAGCTGGCCCAATGTGATTGAGCCGATCAAGCTGGAAATCGGAGAGTGCAAAGTCACGATTGCCGTGGAGGATGAGAATGCCAAAATGCCTTTGAGCTGGTTAGTCACGAATCGCATCGAAACCAACAAGCAGGCGAAAGTCGCCCTGCAGACTTTCACGGAATGGATGGGTGTGGATGAGGAAACGCTGGCGTTGCTGACTAAAGAGCTGGAGGAGTTAAGCAAATACAAGTTGTTTTCGCTGAGTAATTCGACGATTTTGCTGCCGGCGGAGCCCGCTCCAACGTCCAATCAGCCCTCGCAACAGCAAGCCGTACGTCCCCAGGCCTTCAGCCGACGGGTTCGCCGACCCATTCCCGGTCAATCGACGACACCGCAGCAGCAGCAACAACAAAAAACCCGTCCGGAAGTGGCACACGCCGCGGATTTTGCCAAGCTGTTTCACAGTTCTTTACTGAATGTTGAACCGCTGGCGGTGCCGCGCACTCAAATGGCATTTGAAGACGAAAGTCCCATGAAATATCTTGCCTTGTGGGGCAGTCAACGTGTAAATATAAACACCGCCCCCCGGCAGGTGCTGGAGGCGGCCTTTACGTTTGGCGGCAAGGCCACTGAAATTACGGATGCGATTATTCTGGCGCGCAAGGAAAAACCCATCAAAACAGTGGCAGAACTCGGAAATACGTTATCGGAGTATCGGGACTCGATTGAGAAAGCGGCGCCATACATTGATACGGAGAGCAAGATTTTCTCGATTCGCGTGACCAGCCGGCGGGGCAATGCGTCCATTTCCGCCGTGGCGGCTGTCATTAAGGAAAAGAAACAAATGGAACGTTTGATTATTCTTTACGGCCGATAAACGAAGCGGCGGAAATTTTCGAAGTTATACACATGGGAATTTTAATTTTGAAACATTGGAGCAGATGACGTGGAACAGGCAAATTATCTTGGGATGTATCTGACGCCGGAGGGGATATACGCGGCGGTCCTGTCGGACAAGGGGCATGCCGCCGGGGTGCGATGTTTTTTTGTACCCTGCGCATCGCCCGCATCGGAAGGGTCGGCATTGACGGCGGCGGCCCGACAGACGCTGCAGCAGGCGGGGCCATGCGAGGAATTCGCGGCGGCAGTCCGCAGTTCGGTCATCAATCAATATGACCTGCATTCCGAATTTACCGACCCGCGGCAGATTGAAAGCACCATTCGTTTCGACGCAGAGGAGGCCGCCGCCACTGATGCATCCTCGCTGGCGGTGACCTTCGCGATTACCGCGTCCGGTTCGACGGGTTCGGACATTTCCGTCTATACCGCCGACAGGCAGACACTGACCGACATTCTGCTGGACTTGCAGGGCGCCGGTCTGGACCCGACGGTGCTGGAGCCTGATGCGATTTGCCTGGCGCGGGCAATGGAAAGAACCGGCCTACTGAGCGCTGCGGGTAAAATATTTCTGCTGATTTTCGGCCGGGCCTGTTTCCTGCTGGTTCCACAGGGTGACGGTTTTGCGCCGAAGGTACGCACCTTTTTATTGCCCGACGACACGGACAAAACCGCAGCATTGTCGCGTCAGACGATTTTGAGCGTCGCAGTCCTGCCCGCCGCTTCAGACATCAAAACGCTTGTTCTTGTGAATTCCGGCCGGGATATTGACGCGGCTGAGATGAGCAAACGAACGGGGATGCAGGTTGAACAACTGGAATTGTCGGGGCAGTTGAACCTGCAGACACCCTACGATCTGCCCGCGGAGCAGATTGACGGATTTCTTTTTGCCTGTGGTTCGGCGATGGCGCTGACGGGGCGCGGGCATTGCGCAGACTTTCGCCGGGATTTTATGCCGTATCAGGGGCGTCGGCGCCTGCTGCAGAAAAGCCTGAAGGTAGTCAGTGTTTCTCTAACGATTCTTTTTGTGATGCTTGGGTTGTATTTTCAGACCCGCGCGATACGAATGAATAATTATACGTCTCAGCTTCATCAGAGACTGAATGAAGACTATACCGCCGCGATGTACGGCAAAACGCCGCCATCCAGCGAACCCGTCGGGTCGCGTCTTCGCCGGGAACTGATGCGCGTCAAACAACTCCAGCAATATGGTCTGGATGAAAGCGCCGTGACGGCCCGTTTGACGTATGTTCTTGAGGCCATTAACGACAGCCCAAAATCGGTTGACGTGAATATTAAAACCATCACGATTTCCGAGCGGACGATTTCGCTGATCGGCGATACTGACAGTCGAAAGAGCACACTGGAATTGCGCGGCGCCATAGTAAAACACCGCAAACTGGAAATTTCCAATGAGCGCCTTAATCCCACCGGGAACCGGGACGAATTTGTGATTTCTTTGAAAATAAAGGAAAGCAAATGATAAAAGATTATTTGAGAAGTCCGTTATTTTATATGGTTGCTGTGCCGGTACTGGCTGGAGCGTGGATGATTTACGCCTGGACGCTGGCGTATCCATCCTCCGTGCAAAAATGGAATGCCAGTAAAACAGAATACGATGAGACACAAAAAACTCTTGAGCAGATTCTACGAATAGAGCCGCAGCGGCTGACTTTCCAGCAGGAGAAATCACAGGCGACTGGTTTTGATTACGCCATTGTCATCGACCAGTTCACCAAACAGTTCGGCATCGCTTCCGATAATTATACTTTCAATGTCCGCGACACAACCAAGAAGGCGGGAAAGACCGTCAAAAGCGCCGATTTGGCCATCAAGACGATTGACATTGAAAATTTCTGCAAATTTTTGTCGGCGATTCTGACCCGCTGGCCGGAACTGGAATGTGAAACGCTTCGGTTAGACAGGCTGCCCACCGGCAAGAATGCGTGGAAAGTCGTCAATGTGCATTTTATCTACTATTATTAACATGCCCATGCGAAATGACCCGGGCATGGCACCCGATAAAAACCACGGCCGAGGGCGGCTGTGCTACAAGCGAGAATCACAAGTAAATTTCATATTACTGCCCGGGGTTTTTCTGTTTGACGATAAAATCCCAGACCTGCTCTGCGGCGAATGATTCGACTTCGCGCAGATGGGTCTGGCAGTCAAAATCTTTCCCTTCGGCGACGACTCTGGGCTGAGGCCAGGTGAAAACCGTTTCAACAAACAATTTCTGCGATTCGCGTAAGAATGACTCAATGCGGATTTCGATGCTCACGGGTTGGCCTCCTTCTTTCTGATGGGGCGGAATCGACAACCGAAGTCCCCCTCCGGCGACGGGTCGGCGGCCCAGGAGCGCAAAATCCTGCGGCGATTGTCCGAGGCGTTCTTCCCAGAGGTATTGAAACGCATGAACATGGGCGCTGTACAGATGTCGGATACAACCGCCGGTACTGAGAATCTGATACTGCGGCAGGCGCCATGTTTTTTGATAGGCCGAGGTGGCAGCCAAGGCTTCTTTGGCGAACATCTCAACATCGTATTGCGGATTGGCCGCGATAATCTGCATCGTATGCACCTGCGGCCCCGGAGTTTCGAGAATCACCTGCAGCGAGGATGGGTCGCTGCGGCTGAGGCTGAACCCGGCCGGCCGTGCGGCCGTCTGTGAAAATTCCAATCCACCGTCTAAAAGCGCTTTTTGAAATTCCAGCAGCGTTCCCTTCTCGTGTCCCCAGGGGCCGGCAAGCAGAAAATTTATTCCAAAATGCACACTGGTTTTGCTTTCGCGGTTAATCGGCGTCATAATTTGTGTCCTATAATATATTGTTGAGGCCCATTATAGCGACTTTTAGACCGGTTGTAAAACGCGACATTTATAATGTTAAGCCCGTCTCTTTCTCAACCGATAAAAACGACAGACGAACATTCTTCCGAGAAACGCTATGCTCAAGTGGTTCAAAAAATTACGCCTCCGCCGGCTTTTGGAAAAAGACGACCTTCGTTTCTATCCCAACGCCCGAAGCTGCGTCCGCAAGGATATGGGTCGGGTGCCGCTGCAGCAAATGCCGCCGTTAATGGTTCGCAAAGCCGCGTGGCGAAAATAATTATTTCGCCGCGGGCTTAGCCTCTTGCCGCTTCAGTTCCGTCGGCTCGCCGAAAAAGTCTTTTACTCCGGTATTTTTCTTTATAAACTCCTGCAACTCCTTTGGCGAGGCTGTCAGGACGACTCTGTCTTCGGTTTTCTCATGCTTGATGATTGTCGGGTCTTTTTCGAGCATTTTTTCGACAATATCCGGGCTCATTATCGCAACCAGCAGTTTGCCTTCCCGGATTTCCGTTTTTATAAATATATGCGCCCTGAGCAGGCTGGTACTGAACCAGTTTCCGACATTCAGTTTTACATCTTTCCGCGGGAACAAGTCCAGATAGCGTTTGCCATCGAGTTCGACCAGCCGGGCTTCCATTTGGTTTTCGAGCCGACCTCGCTTTTCATCCTGTTCGACAATCAGTAATTCATACGATTTGCTGTTCGGGTCGCCCTTGAATACCCAGGTTGCGTCCTTCTCCTCCCACGTTGCAACCAGGGCCGGGTCATAGGCCAGCGTATCTTCGGTGTACAGTTCGTGCAGGCTCGGCACGCATCCGACTAAGCAGGCCGCCACTATCGCAAAACCAAGAATCCGCGTTTTCATAGTCGTCTCCTTTCCAGACAAACTTATGCCTTTTACACTTCATTTTATACCTCCACTATTGTAACGGTAATTCGAGTGATAACAACAAGTTAAATATTCTAAAATTCGGCATGTCAAGCTTCCCGACGAGAAGTAATCCGGTGTTTTTTTCAAAGATTCTTGAAACCTTTTGGCGGTAATTGTATTATAATCTGTTGTGCTTTTGACTAAAGACACAAACGGCTTCTGGAAAGGAACGAGCTTATGAAAAAGGATTTTTTGCTTCTGTTGGCGGGGGTTGGGATTTTCATTTCGGGCTGCGCCACGGCGCCGGAACGGCCGGAGGGAAAGGAAGCTCTTTCCGCGGCGGTGAAAGAGGCCATTGCGGCATTTAAGGCCAAGGACCCGACGATTGAAACTTTTTTCCGGGATTCGGAAGGTTATGCCGTTTTGCCCAAGGTCGGCAAGGGGGCGTTTATTCTGGGCGGCGCCTACGGCCACGGCGAAGTTTATAAAAACGGCGGTCTTATCGGCTATTGTAATATGACTCAGGCCACGATCGGCGCTTCTGTGGGCGGCGAATCTTTCCGGGAGATTATCTTTTTCCGCACACACGCGGATATGGAAGTTTTTTTGACGGGCGAATTTACCTTTTCGGCGCAGGCGACGGCGGTGGCAATGGACGCCGGCGCGGCGGCCAAGGCGGATTACCGCAACGGGCTGGCGGTCTTTGTCATGGCCGACCAGGGCCTGATGGTCGATGCCTCCATCGGCGGCCAGAAATTCAAATATCTGCCGAAATAGTTGATAGAATGCAAGGCGGGCCGGCTACACCCACCTGACATATCAGGTTGAGGAAGAAGAATCCGACAGCGATGTCTATGATTCCCCCACCGAAGAACTCGACGAGGATGAAAAATAGAGCAAGAATACAAGGCGAAAAGCCCTGAACGTCAGTGAGGGGATAAAACCGGCGGAAGGAAGAAGCGGGATGTACGCCAAAACATATCCGACCGGCCTTCGGACATGGCAATGGATTTTAGGTATTATTATGCTATAATGCCCTCATAAAAAGACAGGCACATATTTTATCAAAGGGGAAAATCAGATGAGACGGACGATTAACTTGTTTGTTCTTTTATTGTGCTCTGCGGTATATGGGCAGGACAAGACGGAAATCTCTGTGGCGGCGGTGCCCCAAGGACGCAAAATGCCAATTACTCAAATGGGTGCGGTGGGTGATGGCAAGACGCTGAACACGAAAGCTATCCAGTCGGCGGTGGACGGGATGGCGGCCGCCGGCGGCGGAACCCTTGTTGTGCCCCAGGGCGTATTTATCAGCGGTTCGCTCTTTTTGAAGCCCGGGGTGAATCTGCATCTGGACAAAGGCGGCGTACTCAAATGCTCCACCGACCCCAATGATTTTCCCAGAAAACGCACGCGCATCGAAGGGCATTTTGAGGAATCTTTTAACGCGGGACTGATTAATGCGGACGGCTGTGACGGCCTGTGTATCAGTGGTTCCGGCATGCTTGACGGCAGCGGCATGCCGGTCTGGGAAAAGTTCTGGGCGGGCCGCAAAGTCGATAAGAATTTCAAAAACCTGGGGCTTGACCGGGCGCGGCTGGCCATCATCGAGAACTCCAAAGACGTCAAAATCAGCGGCATCACGTTCAAAGACTCGCAATTCTGGAATCTCCATATTTATAATTGCCAAAAAGTGGTAGTGGAAAACACAAGCTTCATCGTGCCCGATGACTATAAGCAGGCGCCGAGCACGGATGGCATCGACCTGGACAGTTGTCAGGATGTTGTGGTCCGCGGCTGCTTTTTCTCCGTGACCGATGACTGCATCTGTCTGAAAGGCACGAAAGGCCCATTTGCCCTGGAAGACAAACAAAGCCGGCCGACGGAACGGATACGTATTTCCGACTGCACGTTCAAACGCGGCGAAGGCGTGGCGACCTGCGGCAGTGAAGCTACGCTGGTGCGTGACGTGGTGGTGTCCAATTGCAAGATCACAGGCCCGGTGACGCTGGTGCGATTAAAACTGCGCCCCGATACGCCGCAGCATTACGAGGATATCCATTTCCGGGATATTACCATCGAAAACGACAAGATGTCGCTGTTCCAGGTTCGCAAGTGGTCACAGTATTTCGACCTGCGGGGCCAGCCCGAACCCAAATCAATCGTCCGCAATATCACTGTGTCCAACATCAAAGGAACCATCGGCTCACTGGGCGAAATTTCCGGCAATCGCGAAACGGACATCAGCGACATCACAATCGAAAACGTTGACGTAAAAGCCAAAGATACAAAATTCACCATCAGCGACAAAGTAAAAAACGTTGATACTAAAAATGTAACCATAAACGGCCGGCCGTTTTCTTTGCAATAGGCCGTAAAGCAATCCGGCCGTGTCAGCGGAGATTAAAACAAACCGAAGAACTCGGCGACGAGGAAAAATAACCCTCTGCGGTTTGCGAGCGGCCTGGTTAAATGGGAACCATAAAAAGAGAAATACCAAATGAAAACCACGCTGACAATGAAACGGTATTTATTGATCCCTGCAATGATTCCTGTGATGTTGATTTTGTGGAAGTTGGTTTTGTCGGCCGACCGGTTGCATGCTTGGAAGTATTATGAAAATATTGCCCCACCAACACAATCCGACTATGCCTTTGCAGCATTGGTATTTTTTGCTTCCCTGCTGACACCGATATTGATTGGAATTATTGCTGCAATAGTTGCCCATCACAAAAAATGCGAAGCTCGTTGGCCTGTTTTAGAAACAGTTATTGTGGTTTCTATCTATTTGATAATCGGGGTGATTTCCCAAAATCTTGTTAGCCCGACTATGGAAGTCATAGGAATTGCGGGAGCTTCTTGCCTTATGGGGGGCGTAATTGTGACGGCTCTAATAAACCTGGCGGCGTGTGTACGTCAACGTAAGTGGGTAAAGTTTGTAAATTCTGCTATGGTATTTATTGGAGGAGAGTTGTATCTTCTTTGGCTTTACGCTTTTATCATCTATATAGATACTTAGAGCAAGAAGGACATCGCTGACGTAATATTTGATATTACATCAGCACATTGGCCTTGGCCATATCTAATAGCCGGGAGGGCGTTTCGGGCATGGATGTCCGTGCCGACAGGTAGGCCGATTCGATCACCGCCATCGTGTATAAATCCACCCCCGCCGGCGGCGACAGCTTGTTTTTCTCCGACGGATTCAAAACCGCCTTCGCGAAATTATCCAGCAAATCCTGCGTCCCGTGAAACTGCTCCGGCGAGAACTGAATATGCTCCATCAGGTTGCCGCTGTTGTCCGTAATCGAAAAATCCTCGCGCGTCAGCGTGATAAATTTGTCCTTGCCGTGCATGCGCAGATGCCGCCGCTCCGGCCCCAGCGTCCGACTGGCCATCACCTGCGCCGCCAGCGTATCCGAAAACTTCATCGACACCACCGCGTTGTCTTCCGTAATGCTCAATCGCTGCTGCCGGTCGGGGGCCTGGCTGATGAGCACGGCATATACCTGCTGCGGCAGGCCGAAACACAACACCATCTCGTCCAGCAAATCGTACGCGTTTTGTATCAGCACGCCGCCGCCGGACAATTTCGGGTCCAGCAGCCATCGTTTCTGCGGCTCAATCTCGCCCTGCGGCACATGACAAACCGCCGTAATCAAATGCCAGTAGTCCGGCTCGCTGTCGGCCAGCTCCTGTCGCAGGCGCAATACCGCCGGCTCAAACCGCCCCGGAATCGCCGTCACAAAATACACCCCTTCCCTGCGGGCCTGCTGAACCAGCGATGCGCATTGCTCAAACGTCAACCCCGCCGGCGGCATCTTGATAATGTGACATTTATTCTGTATCGCCTGGCGAATATGCTCGCCGCACGTATGCAGCGGCGCGCCGACAAAAAGCACGTCCGCCGGGTTCTGCATAATCATCCGCCGAAAATCCGTATATGCCGGACAGCCGTACCGCTGCGAAAACGCCTGTACCGCCTGCGCATCTTCGTCCGCCGCCGCCGTCACCTCAAAACAATCCATCGATAAAGCGACATCCAGCATAGCCAGTATCGGTTCACTAAGCCCCATCACCGAGATTTTTAATTTTTTGGCTTCCGGTTCCAAATTTAACGTTCTTTCTACACCATATTTTCTGTAGGGTGTGCAGCTTTGCTGCACACGCGGAAATTATTTCAGCCCTAATACATCTTGCATACTATACAGTCCCGGTTTTTGATTCAACACCCACTGCGCCGCCCGCAGCGCACCGCGGGCAAACGTATCCCGGCTTTGTGCATCATGCGAAATCGTTATCGTCTCGCCCTGCGTGCCGTAAATCACCGCGTGCTTGCCGACAATATCCCCGGCGCGAATCGCGTGCATTCCGATAGTCCCTGTCTGTCGCGGCACATCTTTCCCCTGGCGTCCATGAACCAAGCAGCCCGGATAATCTCGCCCCGTCGATTCACAGATGCTTTTGGCTAAAGACAATGCCGAACCGCTCGGCGCATCTTTCTTGAGTCGATGATGCGCCTCGGTAATCTCAATATCATACTCCGGCCCCAGCGCCGCCGCCACTTTGCCCACGATGCTGAACAGCAGGTTCATCCCGAGGCTCATATTTGCCGCCTGCACAATCGCGATTTTTTTTGCCGCCGCCGTTAGTATTTCCATCTGTGCTCTTTCCAGCCCCGTCGTACCCACCACTAAAGCTGCGCCGCATTTCTCACACCATTCAGCCGTTTTCGCCGCCGCCTGCGGCAGCGAAAAATCTATCACCACGGAGGCTTTCTGCGGGAACTCGCCGCCCAGCTTTATCCCCAGCGGCGAAACGCCCGCCAGTGTGCCTGCGTCTTTACCCGCGTCCGGATGGCCCGGATGATCCACCGCGCCGACGACATCAAAAATCTGTTCCTCCACCGCCAGCGCCAGAATCCTGCGCCCCATCCGTCCCGCCGCACCATGTATGACCAAACTCGGCCTCATTTCATATTCTCCCGCTATATAGAAAATACCGTTTTCGTGCCGATAAGTATAAAGTATCCTTATGGTTATGACAAGTATATCCTACAACAATGTCGAAGGAACCGAACATCGAATTCAACTTGACAGTAATAAAACAAGCGTCATAATCGTCTAATACCCGGAAGCAAAACAGAAACAAAACCCGAAATTTTCGATATAAACTGGAGAAAATTATGCTTAAAAAAGCGATTTTGAGAGGATTAGCGGTTTGTGTGGCGATTTCGACGATTTTTGTGGCGGGTTGTGATACCGCCGCTCAGTCCGGCACGTTAATCGGCGCCGGCGGCGGCGCCCTGGCCGGGCAGGCCATCGGCCACAATACCACCGGCACGCTTATCGGCGCGGGCGTCGGCGCTGTCGGCGGTTATATCGTCGGCAACGAAATGGATAAATCCAAAGCCAAACAGCAGCAGCAAATCACGGCTCCGCAGCAGCAGACTTACAATACCCCGGCCGCCCAAGCCAATTCTGTCACCGTCTGGCTCAACAACAGCAATGGCTCACAAACCCCGGTGCGCCTGACGCAAAACTCGGATGGTTCTTACACCGGCCCCAAAGGCGAACGCTACCAGACAATGCCCAGCGAAGCTCAACTTAAACAACTTTACGGAATGTAATCCGCCAAAAAAACAATTGCGGATATGCACAGCCTTTTGTGCTGACAAAACAAAAAGGCGGAATGTTGAAATTCCGCCTTTTTTTATTGCTTCAGTTTGTTCTGTAGAAAAATTTCATAACCCGGGTCACAGTATTCCCATATCTGGGTGCCCTGCCCGCGCTTGCGTGGGCAGGATAAATGTGTTATCCGCGAGAACGGCTGCTCCGGCGGCGTCTTGGTCTTTTGTTGTGCCATCCGCGAAAACCGCCGGGCTTTTTGCCCACGCCTGAAGAACCTCCACTGGGTGCCCTGCCCACGCTTGCGTGGGCAGGATAAACATCGCTGTGCGGAAGTGGCTGCGCCGCCTCCGGCTTTGCACGGACAAACTCAGGGCAATTTTCCATCGGCAGCCTGCGCCCGATGAATTTCTCAATCTGATGAAAATACTTTTGCTCTTCGTTTGATACAAAGGTTATCGCGTCGCCCGTGGCGGTCGCCCGGCCGGTACGGCCAATGCGATGAATATAATCCTCCGCGAATGCCGGCACGTCAAAATTCACCACGTGCGAAATCCCTTCCACATCAATCCCGCGCGCCGCGATGTCCGTCGCCACCATCACCTGAAATTTTCCCGCCTTAAATCCATCCATTGCCCGCTGACGCTGACTCTGGGAACGGTTGGAATGGATCGCTACCGACCGAATACCCGCCCGTTCCAGGCGATGACTGATTTTGTCCGCTCCGTGCTTGGTGCGGGAAAAGACCAGTACGCAATCCATCTTCCCCCTGGCAAGCATCTGCTGCAAAAGATCCATCTTCTGGTCTTTGCGAACCGGATAAATATGCTGCGTAATCGTCTCGATGGGATTCCGCTGCTGACCGATTTGAATCATCTTCGGGGATTTCTGCACCCCCGACGCCAGCGTTTTCACTTCCGACGACATCGTCGCCGAAAAAAGCATTGTCTGACGATGTTGGGGCACCGCCGCGATAATCTTCCGCACGTCCTTGATGAATCCCATATCAAACATCCGGTCGGCCTCGTCCAGAACCAGCACCTCCACGGACTTCAGGTCGATACTGCGTCGCTGTATATGGTCCAGCAGCCGGCCGGGCGTCGCGACCACAATATCCACGCCGCGCCGCAAAGCCCGAAGCTGACCTTCGATATTTACGCCGCCGTAGATCGCCAGCGTATGAAAATGCAGAAATCGGCCGTAGCCGACAATGCATTGTTCAATCTGTACCGCCAGCTCGCGCGTCGGCGTCAAAATCAGCGAACGAATAGCTTTCTTCGCCGTCGCCGGCTTGTGGTGGAGCCGGTTTAAAATCGGCAGCACGAATGCGGCTGTCTTGCCCGTTCCCGTCTGGGCGCAGCCGATAATGTCCCGCCCTTCAATCGCCGCGGGAATCGCCTGCGACTGTATTTCGGTGGGAGCGGTGTAGCCGGTCGCAAGGATACCCTGCACCAGCGGGTCACAAAGACCAAGTGATTTAAATGCCATTAGAAATTCCTAAAAAAATATAGTCAAAATCATCTGACCTAAACATAAGGTTGGATCAGGGGGGCGTATCCAGAGGCTTGGATTTCACGGGTACCATACCCGCGAAGTGTTTTTATTGCTAAATAACCTACGCACAATGGAGCCTATGAGAGTCGAACTCACGACCTCTTGCATGCCATGCAAGCGCTCTCCCAACTGAGCTAAGGCCCCGTAGAATTACCTTTGTACCATAAAATCCATCGTCTGACAAGCCCCTGCCGCTGGAAAAAATGCCCCGCCAAAATCACCCGCCCCGGACAAAAATTCATAACCTCTTTATTGCTCGTCGGTTATGTGCTTTTTAATCCAGCTCTCCACCCACGCCTTTGCCTGCGCCGCCGTACTAATCTCTTCGGCAAGCTGGGCGACATACATCTCCCGGCCGAGCCTTCCCACCATCGGACCTGGCACCGCCCCCAGCACAATCAATTCATTGCCGTCCAGCAGCGGTTTCGGACACAGATTTTTGCCCTTCAGCGCCATCACCCGCTTTTTAATCTTTGCCAGAGCCGCCAGACTTTCACCGCGGGCTTTCTGAATCGCCGCCTGAAAATCGTACAAATCCCAAAAGTACGGCGTCGCCGCCAGCATCTTCAACTCCGCCAGCGACATATCGCCATCCAGCAGCACGCCGCGTTTGTCCAGCAGAAACCGTAAATGCTTCGTCGCCATCCCGCTAAGCTTAAGCATCTCCGCCGTCGCCAGCGCCTTTTTCATATTCATCGCCGCAAACCATCCAGCCAGCGCCATCGGCCAATCGATACGCTTACCCAGTCGCCAAATGACCTCCACTCCTTCAATCATTTCATCGTCTGTCATTGTTGAAAAAATATGTATCGCAAGCCCGCTTTGACAAAGTAATTGCGTGCCGCGTTTGCGATTTGGATGCGTCAATATCCCTTCCAACTCCGCCGCGATGCGTTCGGCGCTGATATGCACAATCTTTCCGGCCAGTTCACGAATCGCTTCCCACGTCTTTCTCTCAATCTCAAAATCGAGGCGCACCGCGAACCGCACCGCCCGCAGCATCCGCAGATAATCTTCGCCAAACCGCTCGTGCGCCGTTCCAATCGTGCGAATCATGCGCCGCTTGAGGTCTTCCCGCCCGCCGACAAAATCCAACACCTCGCGCCCCATCGGGTCATAAAACATCCCGTTAATCGTAAAGTCCCGCCGCAGGGCGTCTTCTTTGGCCGTGGTAAACTTGACTGTCTTCGGATGCCTGCCGTCCGCGTAGCCGCCTTCGGCGCGAAACGTCGCAACCTCAATCTGCTTGCCGTCCCGCAGCACCATCACCACGCCAAACTTCGCCCCAATCTTCAGCGTTCGCCGAAACAGCCCAATAATCTCCTCCGGCACGGCGTCGGTCGCCACGTCATAATCATTCGCCCGCCGGCCCAGCAGCATATCGCGCACGCACCCCCCCGCAAACAGAGCCGTAAACCCCTCTTGCCGAAGACACTTCACCACGTATAATGCCCCGCCGCGATTCGACATCGTTGCCGTTCCTTACTTTTACCTTTTTCCTTTTGCCTTTTTACTTTCCTTTGCCTCTGTCTGTCAAAGTTTTTTTTTCGCCCGGCCGCCGACCTTTTTCCTCTTGCCAGAAAGCACGCATTCTGGTATTATTATAGATGTTTTATCGGAGCGTTGGGAATTTTTATGTTCACGGTTGCCGGCGGTCAGATTCTGGACTCACAAGTGCTTGTTCTCAATAAGCACTATATGGCCTTCCGCATCATAGGCCTGCGAAGGGCGATGTCTCTCGTTGTGCGCAATCTCGCCGAAATTATCTCCTGCGATGACGGCGCCTCATGGAGCAATTACGACTTCAATTCCTGGCGTGAATTGTCCGCCCTCAAACAGACCTTCGAAGCCGACACCTGCGACTGGATTTCCACCGTCAATTTTGATATCGCCGTGCCGCGCGTCATCCGGCTGCTGTTTTACGACCGCCTGCCGCGGCAGACCGTCAAGTTCAACCGCCGCAATCTCTTCGCACGGGACGGCAACCGCTGCCAGTACTGCGGCAAAAAATTCCCCACCAGCGAATTATCGCTTGACCACGTTGTCCCCCGCACCCTCGGCGGCGGCAGCCAGTGGGACAACATCGTCTGCGCCTGTACGAAATGCAACACGAAGAAAGGCGGAAGAACGCCGGAGCAGGCGCACATGACGCTGATTCAAAAACCCGTCAAGCCGAAACGCAACCCCGTGATACATTTACATCTCAACCACGACCGCTACAAAAGCTGGAAACAATTCCTCGACCACGCCTACTGGTCCGTGGAGCTGACTTAACCCCGCAATTTCGCCCGTGCCAGCCCTTGTTCTTCATAGCTTTGGCAACGGCGGAAGGTTTAACAAAGATGAAAATCCAGACCCGTTCGGGACTGATTTATTGGGATATTTTGTGTCGCATTCGTCGGGTGCTGAGCCGAAATTAAGGGGAAATACCTGCTCGCAAACACGAAATTTCTTGACAATTCAAAGCGGTTTTTGTATCATTGTTGGAAATAAAAGGTGGAAATCACATCTGCTTGAGTATTGAACGGAGAGGGTTTATTAAATGATTTGCCTCCGTCGGAGAACGGGTATGAGGATAAAAAAACAGGTCGCACTATGCGATACTGCATTTCGTGAATTCATAATTCCTTCACACAATTTTGGAACATTAACCATTTCGAAAGGGTGACTTATGAAAAAGACCCTGTTTTCTGTGATTTTAGGCTGCCTGATAATTTCCGCTTACGCCGGTGCCGCCGACCCGATGGACATCCCGCCGTTCCCGGCGGCGTCGCGATTGCTGCCGTCGCCGGTAAGCCAGGATGCCTCAATAGGTGCGGTATGGCAGATGTATGCCATTGGCCCCGGTATCATTATCAAGGATATCCGACACCTGCGGTTCAGCAATTCAATTATGCCGCCGGTTCTGAACGGAATAGAGACAGTGTCGTTTAATTCGCAGGCGGATTATATTATCTCGACCGACGCCGGAGCAACTTTCCATCAGGGCCGTGCCCCGGTGACGGCGACAGAGAAAATTACCTGCGTCAGCGATTCAGGAGGCGTGGCTAAATATACCACCGAAATGCTGTCGATGAATATTTCCGGCGGCGACCTGACATCGATGGGTATTATGATCCGTGAAAGCCCAACCAAGGCCAGTGTCGGCGGTATTGCTATCGAGACTTTGCCGAGCGATT
>VGXU01000039.1 GCA_016873215.1 Planctomycetota bacterium | reverse complement strand
GCCGAATGGCCGAAAATGACGATTGAACTTGCCAAACTCCAACCGCTGATGTTAGACTGGCTCGGACCGGATTATGTCACCAAAGCAGAATATGCTCTGAGGGGGGACGATGTACCATGGTTGCCCTATATAGGGATAACGGCAGAACATTTTTGTCTCCAGGCAGCAGAAGAAGGATTGGGAACCTGTATGCTGGGCTGGTTTAATGAAAAGAAAGTCATGAAACTGTTCTCTGTTCCAAAGTTCAAAAGAATTGAACTGGTTATTTCTGTAGGTTACTCTGCTGATGAAAAAACTCCCCGTAAAAACAGAAAAACAACAGATGAAATGGTATCCTATAACCACTATTGCTGATAGGCCAGTCCGAACTTATATGCAAATGGTCACATAAGCTCAGTAGGCCAAATGGGAAACACTTTCCCATATTGATTCAAGACAAAATAGTCTTTTTTTAATAAGATTACAGACCACCCAATGCTTCTTCGATAGCATTTGTTATCTGAGGGTCTAACGGGTCGATTTTTGACCCGAAATACCCTACGGTAAACCCATTTCTGCCGATCAGGAACTTATTGAAATTCCACGAAATCGGCTGTCCGAATTTTCCATTCTCCTCAGGACTGGTCAGATACTGGTATAGGGGGTGGATGTCCTTTCCCTTGACGGATATCTTTGAAAACATGGGAAAGGAAACATTAAACTTCGTTGAGCAGAAACTTTTTATTTCAGAGTCGGTTCCCGGCTCCTGACCCAAAAAGTTATTGGCAGGAAATCCGAGAATGACAAAGTCCTGTTCCTGATACTTCTCATAGAGTGCCTGCAATCCTGCATATTGTTTGGTAAAACCACATTTGCTGGCTACATTGACAATCAATATTACCTTGCCCTGATACTGAGATAATGAAACAGGTTTACCGTCAATATCATTCATGGTAAATGTATAGAGTTTTTTCATGAGCATCTCCTTCAGATCAATCGAATATAAGGAGGTTCGAGCCGTAATAAACAGGGTTTTTTTATCTTTCCCTCCAAAACATACATTGGAAGGTCTTTCTGAAACCTCAATTGTTTTGATTAATTTGCCGAATGGATTATAGATGTTGACTGCCTCTGAGGTCAAATAAAGATTCCCATTCTCATCCAGAGTCATGCCATCAGATCCCTGTTCAACAAAGAGTTTCTTGTTTGACAGGTTTCCATCCGGATTTACTGTATAGGCATATGTTTTATTGGATCCGTGGTCAGCGATATACAGTAATTTCCCGTCAGGGGTTCCGATGATTCCGTTCGGTCTTTGCATATCACTGACGACTCGGATGAGTTTTTTTCGGTCAGCAGATACATAATAGACGTGTTCCCCATCCTGCGGCAGATTCTCTCTGGGACCATATCGAGGGTCCGTAAAGTAAATCCCGCCTTGGGGGTCTATCCACAGGTCGTTGGGACTGTTGAAGGATTTCCCATTAAATTGATCAGCCACTGTGGTGATATTTCCCTGTGGACTGATCGAAACAACCTTTCCTGTACCACCGGCACAGGCAATGAGATTGCCATCTTTGTCAAACATCAGCCCATTGGCTCCTCCTGAATTTTCGATAACTTTCGAAAGTGTTCCATCCAATGACCATTTATGGATTCGATTATTGGGGATATCTGTAAAGTAGATATTCCCTTCTTTATCTGCTGCCGGACCCTCTGTGAATTGAAAACCTCCCGCACATTTTTGAACCATCGCTTCTAAGATGGCATTTTGAAGTTCTGTATTATCGACTTCCACTGTTTCCATGGGTGGTTGACCACTCTGGACGACATATTCGTCATCCGAATTATTTGAATAGGCTGTCTGAGATTGTCCCAGTGCTATCAGGTTCTGCCCCACGACATGTCGCTGGTATCGTTTATTGAAATGATGAACACCCCATATAAAAACAGGCGACAGGAGAACCAGAACAGCAGTCCCTAGTGTTTTCGTTTTCATAAAAATCCCTTTCCAGCAGGATACTGGATAACATTGTAGTCTTTTTTTCCCACAAACCAAATATTTTCTCTTGATATTCTAAAGGAGAGACTTTTACGCTGGCAACATGCATTCTCCACGGGTTTGCGTCCGTGGCTACATTATGTCGCCCTAAAGGGCTCGGTGGGCTAAGAGCCCACCCTACAATTTTGCGTAGCCGCGGCGTACTCGGCTTTCAATGTCTGGATGAGTTCTTTGACGGGGATGATTTTGGTACACTTCCAGGCGTTAGTGCCCGCGAAGGCGAAGGACTCATCCAGCCGGCCTTCGGCGGCGTAGGCCAGCACGCGGGCGATGCAGTACGGGGCCGTGCGTGGGTCACAGGATTTGAGGCATTTATAATGGCACTGGAATGGGACGGTCAGGCCGGCATTGATTTTGTCCACGAAGGCGTTGCGGATAACTTTGCCGGGCAGGCCGACGGGGCTTTTGATAATCACGATGTCTTCGAGTTTGGCGTTGATGTACGCCTGTTTGAAATTTTCGTGGACGTCACATTCGGTGGTGCAGACGAAACGTGTTGCCATTTGCACGCCGGCAGCGCCGCGCGCGAGGTAATGTGCGATGTCGGCGCCGTCAAATATGCCGCCGGCGGCGATAACGGGAATATGCGGCGTAAACGCATTGGCGCATTCGATGACTTCGGTCAGGATGTCGTCGAGGTTGACGTGCGAATCCGGGGCGAGGTCATCGTAGCTGTAGCCGAGGTGTCCGCCGGCCAGCGGGCCTTCGACGACGACGGCGTCGGGGAGTCGGTTGAAGTGATGCTTCCAGCGTTTGCAGATGATATTGAGCGTCCGGGCCGAGGAGACGACGGGAATGAGCTTAGTGTCTTTGCCTTTGGCTAATTCGGGCAGATTGAGCGGCAAGCCTGCGCCGGAGATGATGACGTCGATATTTTCTTCGACGGAGGTCTTGACGAGGTTGTCGTAATCGGCGAGGGCGACCATGATATTAACGCCGAGGGCGCCGGCTTTCATTTTGGCGCGGGCGGTTCGAATCTCTTTGCGTAGGGCCGTTTCGTTGATGTCGGTGAACTGCGATTTGGGAGAATCTTCGAATCTGCCGATGCCGGGTGTGGCGATGACGCCGATGCCGCCTTCATTGGCGACGGCGGCGGCCAGGCCGGACCGTGAAACACGCACCCCCATTCCGCCCTGAATAATGGGCAGGGGGACTTGCAAATTCCCAATTGTCAAAGAAGGCATAGTGCTGTTTGACACTATAAGTCTCGCTTAAAGAATAAGTTCCGTTTAAAAAATCCAAAGAAATGACGGCCTGTGGAGAGAAACGAGTTTCTGCAATGTCGCAACGAAATCATTTCGGCACAGTACGCAAGTCATCTCAGCTGCGCTATTTTGACAGATTTTCCGAAGAAAGCAAGGGGTTAAAAAGGTATAATAAAAGACACAGAAGGTTTGATATTGTGTTTTTTGGTTGAAATCGGCAAGAATTTGTCGAGTAAGGGTGAAAGTCGGGACATTTTTTGTCGATAGAAACAGTGGCGAATTTCGCTTTTTGATAAGATAACGAACAAAAAACCCGAAATTGGTTATAATTTACAGGACCTTTGTGGGGGAAAAGGAGATGTGAGGTTTGACAGGGTGGCCGGAAAGGCCTACAATGTGTATTTTAACGGGCCATGGTTAAGTCTTAGACTTAGAAAGAGATAAAAAAATGTTTGAACGTTTTACGGATCGTGCGAGAAAAGTGATGGCGCTGGCCAACCAGGAGGCGCAGCGTTTTAACCATGACTGCATCGGGACCGAACATATTCTGCTGGGTCTGGTTAAAGAAGGCAGCGGGGTCGGGGCGCAGGTGCTGAAAAATCTCGACGTGGATATAAAAAAATTGCGTCTTGAAATCGAAAAGATGGTCAAGAGCGGCCCTGATATGGTGACGATGGGCAAGCTGCCGCAGACGCCGCGGGCGAAAAAGGTGATAGAGTTTGCGATTGAAGAGGCTCGGTCGCTGAATCATAACTATGTTGGGACGGAGCATATCCTTCTGGGGCTTTTGCGTGAATCGGACGGGATTGCGGCACAGGTGCTGATGGGGATGGGATTGAAACTCGAAGATATCCGGCAGGAAGTGCTGAATCTGCTTGGTGCAGGGGTGGAAGATAATACGGGAACGTATCCGTCTTTGGGGATGAAGATGAATCCTCAAAATGGTGGCGGGCCGGCAGTCAAGCCGAAGAGCAAGACTCCCGCATTGGACAGTTTCGGACGAGACCTGACCGAACTGGCGGCCAAGGGGGAGCTGGACCCGGTGATCGGCAGGACGAACGAAATCGAACGGCTCATTCAGATTTTGTGCCGGCGAACCAAAAATAACCCGGTGCTGCTCGGCGAGGCAGGCGTTGGAAAGACGGCGATTGTGGAAGGGCTGGCTCAGAAGATTGACCAGCATCATATCCCGGAGATTCTGAAGGAAAAGCGCATCGTGGTTCTGGACCTTGCGATGATGGTTGCAGGGACGAAATACCGCGGTCAATTCGAAGAGCGCATCAAGGCCGTGATTAATGAAGTCCGCCGGGCGTCGAATGTGATATTGTTTATCGACGAGCTGCATACGCTTGTCGGGGCGGGCGGTGCGGAAGGGGCGATTGACGCATCGAATGTGCTTAAACCGGCGCTGGCGCGCGGCGAAGTGCAGTGTATCGGGGCGACGACGTTTGACGAATATCGCAAGTACGTTGAAAAAGATGCGGCGCTGGAGCGCCGATTCCAGACCATTATTGTGGAGCCGCCAAGTAAAGACGAGGCCGTGCAGATTCTCAAGGGTCTGCGGGACCGATACGAGAAACATCACCGCGTCCGTTTTACGAACGAGGCGATGTTTCAGGCGGTGGAACTGTCCACTCGGTATATTTCGGGGCGCTGCCTGCCGGACAAGGCTATTGACGTGATTGATGAGGCCGGGGCACGTGTGCGTCTGAAGAATATGACGCCGCCGCCGAACCTTGCGGAGTTTGAGGCGAAGATAGAAAAACTGCAGGCGGAAAAAGACGAAGCGGTGCGCAACGCCGATTATGAGCGAGCGGCCGCGCTGCGTGATGATATTCAACGGATTCTGGACGAAAAGGCCGAGATGCAGCGTCAATGGCAGGAGAAAAGCGACGGTGTCATCGGCGATGTTGACGCGGAAGTGGTGGCGGAAGTTGTCAGTAAGATGACCGGCGTACCGCTGACGCGCTTAGAGAAGGAAGAGGCGGAGAAACTGCTGGAACTGGAAGCGGAACTGCACAAGAAGGTGGTTTCGCAGGACGAGGCGATTGAAGCGGTGGCCAAGGCGGTCCGCCGGAGCCGCAGCGGAATGAAAGACCCGAACCGTCCGATGGGCAGCTTTATTTTCATCGGTCCCAGCGGCGTCGGGAAAACTCTTCTGGCGCGGGCACTGGCTGAGTTTATGTTCGGCGACGCCGATGCGCTGATGCAAATCGATATGAGCGAGTATATGGAGAAACACAACGTCAGCCGGCTTATCGGCGCTCCTCCCGGCTACGTGGGCTACGAAGAAGGCGGACAATTGACCGAGCGCATCCGCAGACGGCCATACGCCGTTCTGCTGCTGGATGAAATCGAAAAGGCGCATGCCGACGTCTATAATATGCTTTTGCAAATTATGGAAGAAGGGCGGCTGACGGATTCATTCGGGCGTCACGTCGATTTCAGGAATGTCATTTTGATTATGACCAGCAATATCGGCGCCGAGCTGATTAAGAGCCAGAGCGGTTTTGGGTTCGGCAAGCGCACCGAGCAGGCCAATTATGAGAAGATGAAAGAAATGCTGGATAAAGAAATTGAACGGCATTTCCGGCCGGAATTTCTGAACCGTTTAGACAGCGTAATCGTGTTCCGTCCGCTGACGCGGGAAAATCTGCAGACGATTGTGGATTACGAACTGAACAAGGTATTCAAGCGGCTGCTGGAGCATAATTTGCACCTGGAACTGGACTTCGGCGCCAAGGAATTTCTTATCGACAAGGGGTACAATCCGGAATTCGGCGCCCGTCCGCTTCGCCGGGCGATTGAGCGATATATCGAAGACCCGCTTTCCGAAGACCTGCTCCGCGGGAGATTCAAGGGAATGAAATTGATTCGAATCAGTGTTCTGGATGAAGAGCACCTGAAGTTTGAAGGCGTTGTGACCGAGGAGAAACTTGACGACAGCAGCGTCGTTGTGCAGCCGGCAACCAGCACATAAGCGAAACGCCGCGGTTAAAAAAATAACACGTTTTGTCAATGACAGGACGCGTTATTGATGATATAAGAGATTATTCAGGACAGAAAAGGGATTTTCGCGCCTGGGTTTTTTTGCGGGCGTTTTTTGGGCGGAATCGTGAGATTCTCATCTGGAAATTCTTTGTCTTCCTTGTATTTGCGGTGATAAAGCACAATTTTGCAATAGCAGAAGAATTAAAACCGTTTGTTTTAAAAACAGGAATGTAAAATAGAAATTTCAAGGAGAAAGATGTCATGAAGAAAGTAATGATTGGAACAGCAATGGTTGTGATGCTGACCTGTGCGGTTGTTGTATGGGCGGCAAATGAAGAACAGGCCGCCAAGGAAAAGAAAGCGCTGGAGACTCCGAGACAGGTTCCGAACAGAATATCAGGAACTCCGATGCGTGATCAGATGCGCGGTCGCGGACCCGGCATGCCGGGACCCGGCGGAATGCAACAGGCCTACGAGGAATTCACGAAAAAACGTGAAGAGGAACATAAGAAGGCCGTCGCGGAACTGGAAGAAATCAGAAAGATAGCGGAAAGTGAAAAAGCGACCAAGACCGTTGAAGCCCTGCAGAAAATGATTGACAAGAAGAACGCCGACTTCAAAAAGGCCACGGAAGAATCGGAAAATAAACGTGCGGAAATGCAGCAACGCATGGATCAACTTCAGAAAGAGAGGGCCGCCAAGAATGCTCAGAATCCGGCGGTAAAACCGGAAGGTGAACCCAAAGAGAAAGCGCCGGTGAAAAAAACCGATAAGTAATTTTTTGAAGAATTAAAACAGGAATCCAACGTCCCGGGACAAGACGTCCGGGGCGTTTTTTTATTGATTTGAGAGGCACAATCGTTTTATTTCTTTTGTTTAAGCAGGATCAGCAGCAACACCGATGGCATTAAAAGCAGGATTACCACGACGGCGGCGATGATGATTACAAGGGGGTTGTTTGGCTGCATTTTTTCCATCAGATTCGTAACGGCCCTGATTTTTTCCGCATTGGCGGCAATTGCCGGCGTACTCTGTTCCACGACGCGGCGATTTTCGGAGATGGAAGCAGTGGAGGCCGAGATTTCTTTGGCATTTTCAGCGATGGCGGCAGTGCTGTCCTGAACGGCTTTGAGATTGGCGCGGACGGCCTGCGTGCTGGCATCGACCGCGTCGGTGTTGGTTTTTATGCCGGTTGTCGCTTTATCCAAGTTGCATCCGGCCAGAAAAACATACATTCCCGCGATAAAAACGACCCATGGTTTCATTAATATTTAATCTCCTTTTTCCGGCATTGGAATCAGCGATTTCACACAATATTACCGGCAGGCCGCCGGCGATGTCAATGATGTTTTGAAGTTTCACCCTGTGATGCGTTTATTATTCTGCCCTTTCAGGGCGAAAAATTGAAGAGGACTATTTTTTTACCCAGCCCGTTGGGCTGGGCTAAATTATGCCGGCCTTACAGGCCGCAACAGGCTTTCTGCGGTGTTGTTTGACGGGTGCGACTCATAAAAACAGGTGGAATTTTAGACCCGCTAAGACAACGCGACATGCTTGCCAGAGGCAAGCATGTTTTGGCGTACCCAAGGAATCTTACATGCCCACGCGAAAAGACGTGGGCATGACACCCGGCAGTGGTACTATAAGCATTTACCTACAAACGTGAATCGCACCCGCCTGCGGCATTGACTTTGGGGGGACAAGCGTCTATGATGAAAAGGGTAGAAAAGTGAATAGTTGATAGTGAATAGTGAATAGCCTGGATTCCGGCTTTTGCCGGAATGACATAGCGTGCCTGTCGAACACAGGCAGGGTACCAATAATAATAAAAACAGGGAATTATGACGGAGCAAGGGTTCGTACATCTTCATTTGCATACACAGTATTCGCTTTTGGACGGGGCGATATCGTGCGAGCGATTGTTTGCGCGGTGCAAGGCGCTGGGGATAGATTCGGTCGCGATGACCGACCACGGCAACCTGTTTGGTGCGATAGATTTTTATATTTCCGCCAAATCCGCCGGGGTCAAACCGATTCTGGGGATTGAGGCGTATATCGCGCCGGAATCACGGTTCGAAAAGCAAAAAGGCGGCGGCATCAAGGAAAACGCCTATCATATCATTCTGCTGGCAGAAAATAACGCGGGATATAAAAATCTGCTTAAGTTGAGCAGTATCGGCTATACCGAAGGGTTCTATTACCGGCCGCGAATTGATAAAGAGGTTCTGGCTCAGTACAACGAAGGGCTGATTTGTACGACGGCGTGCGTGAAGGGGGAAGTGCCGTCGATGCTGATTTCCGGCGGGGAAGAAGCGGCCCGACGGGCGATAGAAGACTATCTGAAAATTTTCGGCACAGACCGATTTTTCATAGAGATTCAGGAACACGAAGGCGGCGACCATCCGCAATTGGGGCAGATGATGGCGGAACTGGCGCAGAAGATGGGTGTCGGGGTGGTTGCAACCAACGATGTGCATTTTCTCAATGAGGACGACTACCAGGCGCACAACGCGCTGTGCTGCATCAGCACAGGCAAAAAGACGACGGACCCGGAGCGGATGATTTATCCTCCGGACGTGTTTTTGAAAAGCCCGGAACAAATGCGGGCGCTGTTTCCCTACGCGCCGCAGGCGTGCGATATGACGCTTGAAATCGCCCGGCGGTGCAACGTGAATCTGGATTTGAAGAGCCGGCATGCCCCGACGTATAGGCCCTCCGACGGCAGCAAGGCCGAAGTGTTTTTGAGTAAATTGGTCTATGAAGGAGCCAAAAGACGCTATGGGAAAGTCGCGCCGGAAATCCAGGAGCGCATCGAGCGGGAACTGGAAGTGATTTCCGGCAAAGGATTTGCCAGTTATTTTCTGATTGTGTGGGATTTGTGCAACTTTGCCCGCGAAAATAATATCCCCGTTGGGGCCAGGGGCAGCGCCGTCGGTACGGTGGTGGGGTACTGCTTAGGCGTCTGTGACGTTGACCCAATCCGGTATGATTTGCTGTTTGAGCGGTTTATGGACCCGGAGCGGAATGAGATGCCGGATGTGGATATTGACATCTGCCAGGACGGACGCGCCCGTGTTCTGGAATATGTGCGCGGCAAGTATGGGCAGATCGCACAGATTATTACATTTGGGACGATGAAGGCCCGTGCGGTTATACGGGATGTGTGCCGGGTGATGGATGTGCCGCTGTCCGAGGCGGACAAACTGGCGAAATTGGTGCCGAGCGAATTGAAGATGACACTCGACAAGGCGCTGGATGTTGAGCCGGACCTGAAAAAAGCATACGAAGAAAACGAACGCTATCGGCAGGTCATCGACATCGGCAAAAAGCTGGAGGGGCTGGCTCGTCATGCTTCGGTGCATGCCTGCGGTGTTGTGATTGCCGATGAGCCGCTGACAAATTTCCTGCCGCTGTATAAACAGGCGGATTCGGATGAAATCATCACCCAGTTTGAAGGGCCGATGGTGGAAAAAGTCGGTCTGCTGAAGATGGACTTTCTGGGTCTTAAGACGCTGAGCGTTATTCAGCGGGCGGTGGAACTGGTTGAGCAGGGGCGGGGCAAAAAAATTGATATTGAAAATATCGACATTACCGACGCGAAGGTTTTTAAGGACATTTTCGCCACGGGCCGAACCAAAGGCGTGTTCCAATTTGAATCCGGCGGAATGCAGGATATGCTGATGAAGCTGCGGGCCGACCGGATTGAAGACCTCATCGCGGCCAATGCTTTGTATCGTCCCGGCCCGATGGCACTGATTCCGGATTATATTGAGCGCAAACACAGCGGCAAATGGACGGTGCCGCACCCGATTATGCGAGAGGTGCTGGAAGAGACGTTCGGCATTATGGTGTATCAGGAACAGGTGATGCGTATCTGCAACCGGCTGGGCGATATTCCGCTGCGCGAGGCCTATACGCTGATTAAGGCCATCGGCAAGAAAAATCTGGAGGTTATCGCGGCGGAGAAAAAGCGATTTATCGAAGGGTGTACCAGGAAGGGTCTGACCGCTATTCAGGGCGAAGAGATATTTGACCTGATTGAACGATTCGCCGGTTATGGCTTTAACAAAAGCCACGCGACGCGGTATTCTTTTATCGCCTATCAGACGGCGTGGCTGAAGGCGTATTATCCGGTGGAATTTATGGCGGCGCTGCTGACATACGAAATGGGCGACACTGACAAGGTGGTTGACTATATCGGGGAATGTCGTGAGATGGGTATTGAGGTGATGCCGCCGGACATCAATGAAAGTTTTGTGGATTTCACGGTTGTCTATAATAAGGAACACGGGGGCAAGACCGGCGGGGTGATTCGCTTTGGTCTTGCGGCGGTCAAGGGCGTTGGGGCCAAGGCGGTGGAGCAGATTATTACGGCCCGGCAGAAGACGGGGCGTTTTAAGAGCCTGTTTCATTTCTGCGAGCACGTGGATTTGCGGGCGGTCAATAAGCAGGTGGTGGAGTCGCTGATTAAGGCCGGGGCGTTTGACAGTCTTGGCGGCAGCCGGGCGCAGATGGTTGTGGCGATGGAGAAGGCGATGCAGGCGGGGGCTTCGATGCAATCGGATTTGCACAGGGGGCAGATGAATTTCTTCGGTCAGACGGGTTTTGGCGATGATAAGACCGATGCGCAGACGCTGCCTGATGTGGCGCCGTGGCCGGAGGCGCAGATGCTGGCATACGAAAAAGAAGTGCTGGGGTTTTATGTGACGAGCAATCCGCTGAGCAAGCACGCGGACCAGATTGATGCTTATTCGACCTGCAATACGTCGCTACTGGGGGCGATGCGGGAAGGGGCTGAGGTTGTTATCGGCGGAATGGTCAGCAAGGTGCGGACGATGATTACGCGCAACGGGCGCGCGGCGGGACAAAAGATGGCGGTTATCGAACTGGAAGATTTGCAGGGCAAATGCGAAGCGGTGCTGTTTCCCAAGGCCTACGAGCAATTCGGCGATTTAGTGGAAGTGGATCGGATTGTTTTTGTCAGCGGCAAAGTGGATTGCCGGCGTGAGAATCCGAATATACTGGTGGATAAACTGATTGATTTGAATAACGCGGCGGATGAATTGGCGGCGAAGGTCTGGATACAGTTATCCAGCCATGATGTGAGCGAGGAGAAGATCAACCGCATTCGGAGTCTGTGCGACAGTCATCGCGGCAAAAGCCCTGTTCATATCAGCGTGCAGACGCCGGCGGGATTTCGCATTGTGGCGGTGGCGGACCGGCGGCTGAGTGTCCGGCCGGACGCGGAATTTTATCGCAAGCTTGAAACGGTGGTCGGTGCAGGCAAGGTCAAACTGCGGGCGAATTAAAAAAGTAAACTTTTCTAAAATCGATTTGTGTCGCTCCTTCGGGGCTTAGAGTAAGAAAAGAGCCATTCTTTCCGGGGGTTGCCACCCCCGGCTATTGTATTTGACCCCTTCGGGGTCAGAAAAATGAAGATTTCTACAAAAAAATCAGAAAGAAATAATACCCTACGATGAAGATATTTGACATTCTCAAAGCCCGCTGGCCTGAGGCGGTGATGGTGGCGGGATTGCAGGCCTGTTGCGTAGCGCTGTTGAAGGATTTGCAACGTGTGCCGCAGCCGCAGACGGATTTTGCGCGATTGTTTTTTCTGGGTGTCGGTGCAGCGATTTTCA
This sequence comes from Planctomycetota bacterium, assembly GCA_016873215.1. Classification (GTDB taxonomy): domain Bacteria; phylum Planctomycetota; class Phycisphaerae; order Sedimentisphaerales; family Anaerohalosphaeraceae; genus Anaeroglomus. Next base: position 12,002 of record VGXU01000039.1, on the reverse strand, counting down.
GTATCATCGCTCAAATGCTGTTTTGGGGATTTCTTCGGAGCGCGGCCGTAGGGGGTGTACAGCCCGCCGAGCCAATGGTTCTATTGCGGACAGGGAGGCCGTATTTTTGGAAGCTGCTGCTGTTTCAATTGCTGCTGCTGCCGGTGGTTCTGCTGATTATTTTAGTTATCCAGGTCGGGGTACAGATGCTTCTCTCTGGAAAAGCAGATTTGCAGACGCCTCCGCCCTTGTGGCTGGAAATTGTCGGGGCTACGGCGACGGGCCTGATTCTGATGAAGCCGGTCTATCTTATCCCGGCACTGATACTGCTGCAGAACTGCGGGATATGGGATGCGCTGCGGAACTTGCGGCAAATCCGGATGCTGGAAATGCGTCATTTTGTGACGATTGCCGTCAGTGTTTCAGTCATTGCCGGGGGAGTGGAGTACATCTCGGGACTTGTCGAACGGAAGGATATCCTGTATTATCCGGCTCTGGCGCTGGACGCTCTTTTCTCGGCGTCGGGGATGCTGATTGTGTTTATGGCGGCGGTGGCGGGAGTAGGACAACAGTTGCCGGGAGAAGTATCTGGTGCACAAATAGGAAGCGAAATAAATGAATCCTGATTTTCGAGGGAAATTTATTGTTTTGGATGGGCCGGACGGCTGCGGCAAGACGACCCAGCAAAAGATGCTGTCGGAGTGGATAGAGCAACAGGGGGCGGAGGTTGTGTGTTTCCGCGACCCCGGTACTACGGCCATCGGCGAACAAATACGTAAAATCCTACTCGACCCAGCCAACAAGGAGATGGGCGATAATGTCGAAGTGCTTTTGTATATGGCGGCGCGGGCGCAATTGTGGAAGGACTGTATCGGGCCGGCGCTGAAAGAGGGCAAATGTGTTGTAATGGACCGCTGGCTATCGAGCACGTGCGCGTATCAGGGATATGCCGGCGGGTTCGGCGTTGAGAAAGTGGTGCGGATTGCTGAAGATTCGCTGGAGCGTGTCTGGCCGGATATTACGATTATTCTGGATGTGGATTTGCAGACCGCCGCGGCACGGATAAAACGTCCGCTGGACCGGATGGAGCAGAAAGGCGCCGATTATCATCAAAAAGTCCGACAGGGATTTGCGGAGTTGTGCGGGCGGTATAAACATATTGTCAAAGTGGATGCCGCAAAAAAGCCCGATGAAGTTCAAAAGGAAGTCCGGAAAATCATAACAGGATGTTTTGCCGGGGCTGGCAAATGACAGCAAAAACATTGTCATTGCAGCAGATTTTTTGTCAGGATAAGGCCGTCGGCTCTTTGCAGCGGGCTTTTGGGGCGGGGAAGATGGCGCACGCCTATATTTTCGCGGGGCCGGACGGCGTGGGACGGGCAATGACGGCGAGAGCGTGGGGCAAAATGCTGCTGTGCCAGAGCCGGGTTGAGAAAAAAACACCGGAGGGCGTTTTTTTCGACAGTTGCGGCAAGTGCCCATCCTGTCTTTTGTTTGACGGAGACGGTCATCCGGATTTTGTATCGATTTATAAAGAATTACTGTCTTATACAAAAGAAGGCAAGGACCGCAAGCCGCCGCGAGATTTGCCGATTGACGTTGTTCGGGAATTTCTGATTGAAAAAATCGGCAACCGGCCTCGGATGGGCGAATTTTCAGTGTATGTCATTCACGAAGCAGAGAAGCTCAATGCTGCCGGTCAGAATGCGCTGCTAAAGACGCTCGAAGAGCCTCCGTCGTATTGCGTAATTATTCTGTTGTGCAGCAAGACGGAGTCGCTGCTGCCGACGATTTATTCGCGCTGCCAGAGCATTCCTTTTGGGCCGATTGACCGGGAGCATATTCTTACGGTTCTGAAACGGCAGGGTGTCGCGGAATCCGCGGCGGCGTACTGGTCTGGATTTTGCGAAGGGTCGCTGGGGCAGGCGCTTGTGTGGGCGACGCTGGATTGCAACGAAAAAGGCGACAAGGACGACAAAGGCGGCAAGAGCGTTTATGACATCAAAAAAGAACTGCTTGAGAAGCTGGGCCATTTTCAACTGGCCGACACGATAGAATTGGCCGAATGGCTGGGGCAATCGGCCAAACAAATCAGTGCCGCTTTGGGCAAAGTCTCGGTCGATGTCAGTACGACGGACTTGAATCGGCGGGGGCAGAAACTGATGATTCAGATGATACTGTGGGCGGTTTCGGACGCGATGCGGATATCGCTGGGATTGGAAAAGGATCTTGTTAATAGCGACCAGATTACGGCCGTCAAAAAACTGGCAGAAAAGCTGGATTCCGACCGGGCCGGGGAGCTGGTATCACAGATTTACCGGAAAATCGAATGGGTTGACGGGAGTATCAATGAAAAGCTGATTTTTGAAGGACTGTTGTTAAATACGGCCGGATTGGATATAATAACAGCGGCCTGACGGCCTAAAATCAAAAGTTAAAAGTTGAAAATCAAAATTATAGAATCCGCCTGCGGCGGATAGGATTTAACGAGAATAAACGATGACACAAATGGAAAGTACCGCCAAGCCGAAAGGGCAACCCAAAAAGTTAATGCTGATTCGATTCGGCAGAATGGGGACGCTGGGCTGGTTTGAACATAACGAAACGCAGGTTCCTCATACAAAAACCCATGCAATCATCAAAACCAGCCGGGGGCTGGAACTGGGGCGGATTGTGGGGCAGGGCAATTATCGTTCGGGTCTGTTTCGCAGTACGCCGGAACAAGTGGCTGAATATTTCGGCCCGACCGAGTTGGGCCAGCCGGTCATCACCGAGATGGGCAGTTTTGTGCGATTCGCCACTCACGAAGACATCCGCGAACAAGAGCACCTCGAGCTGTCGGCTGTGGCCGAGGCCAAGACCTGCGAAAAATTCACGCATGAAATGAATCTGCCGATGAAAATTGTGGATGCGGAACATCTGTTCGGTGGGGAGCGCATCGTTATCTATTTTACCAGTGAAGGCAGGGTGGATTTTCGGGAATTAGTCAAACGGCTGGCCAAAGAATACCAGACCCGTATAGAACTTCGGCAGATTGGCTCCCGTGATGAAGCCCGGTTGATCGGCGATTATGAAACGTGCGGACAGGAATGCTGCTGTAAGCGGTATTTGAAGATTCTTGCGCCGGTCAATATGCGTATGGCCAAATTGCAGAAAGCCACGCTGGACCCATCGAAAATCAGCGGTCATTGCGGCCGATTGAAGTGCTGCCTGCGATATGAGGACGATACGTATCAGGAATTGCGGGAGAAACTGCCGAAAAAAAATGTTGTCGTCAGTACACCCCAGGGGACGGGGCATGTGGTGGACGTTCAGATTCTTACTCAGCTTGTTGTGGTGCAATCCGAAAACGGCGAGCGTCAGGGCTGGCCGCTGGAAGAAATCCGTGTTCTCGACAATTCGTCGGCCCCTGCCTCCGAAATCGGGGAAGGGGGTGCCGCGAAAAATCCGCCGGTGACCGAACGGGAGATTGAAGAACTGGAACAGGCGGAGTCAGAAGTAGAAAATACGAGCCGTCAGGATACTTTGCAGCGGGAAAATTTTGAACCGACGCAGAGAACGGCAGAGACGGATTCAAATCCGGGTGACTCTTCCAGTGCACGGGAGGGGCAGGATGTTCCGCGGAGTAATGAGCAGGGCCAGCAGCAAAATCGGGATAATTCCGACCGCGGCGGTCAGAGAAAAAAGAAATTCAGGAGACGGTTTCATAATAGAAACGATCGTTCCTATCCGAACACCGGCGGGCCAAAACCAAATCCACCGCAGACACCGGGAGCATAGAAAACGATGACGCGAAAAATTCTGGTGACATCCGCTTTGCCTTATGCCAACGGGCCGATTCATATCGGCCATCTGGTCGAGTATATTCAGACGGATATCTGGGTGCGGTTTCAGAAACTGTGCGGCAATACCTGTCATTATTTTTGCGCCGATGACACGCACGGCACACCCGTTATGATTCGGGCCAAAAATGAAGGCATTGGCCCTGAACAGCTTATCGAACGGATGTACGGCGAACACCTGCGGGATTTTCAGGCATTTCAAATTGCGTTTGACAATTACTATACGACGCACTCGCCGGAAAATCGCCAGTTGAGCGAGGGGATTTATAATCGCGCGTCGGCGGCCGGTTCAATTGTCGAGAAGAAAATCCTCCAGGCTTATGACGAGCAGGAGAAGATGTGGCTTCCCGACCGGTATATCAAGGGGACGTGTCCGCGGTGCAAGGCGGAGAATCAATACGGCGATTCGTGCGACGTCTGCGGGGCGCATTATCAGGCGTCGGAGTTAATCGACGCCGTCAGCGCCGTAAGCGGTCAGCCTCCGGTGATGAAGGAAAGCACGCATTTCTTTTTCCGGCTGTCCGATTACGCCGACCGGCTGCGGGAATTATTCACCGCGGGATATGTTCAGAATACGGTGCAGAATAAGCTGGACGAATGGTTTTCGGCGGGGCTGAAGGACTGGGATATTTCGCGTGACGGGCCGTATTTCGGATTTTTGATTCCGGGGCAGACAGACAAGTATTTTTACGTGTGGCTTGATGCGCCCATCGGCTATATGGCGTCCTGCAAAAACTACTGCGACCGCAGCGGAATGGATTTTGAGACCGTCTGGAACGGCGGCGAATACGAAATTTGCCATTTTATCGGCAAGGATATTATGTATTTCCACGCCCTGTTCTGGCCGGCGCTATTGATGGCGGCGAATATCCGCAGGCCTGATAAACTGTTCGTTCATGGTTTTCTGACCGTCAACGGGCAAAAAATGAGCAAGAGCAAAGGTACGTTTGTGATGGCGCGAACCTATCTTAATCATCTTGATCCGGAGTATCTGCGGTATTATTACGCGTCAAAGCTGTCCGGCGACGTGGGCGATATTGACTTGAGCATCGATGATTTTGTCAACCGCGTCAACGCGGAGCTGGTAGGTAAATTGGCCAACTTAGCCAGCCGGTGCGGACCAATGCTGACCGCCCGCTTAGGGGGGATGCTGGGGCGATTGGATGATGCGGGCAAAAATCTGCTCAATACGCTGGTCGCGGCCAAACAGGATATTATCGCCGATTATGAAAAGCTCGATTATGCCTCGGTGATTCGCCGGGTGGCGGCGCTGGCGGATATCTGCAATAAATACACCGAAGACAATCAGCCGTGGTCAATGATTAAGACCGACGCGGAAAAAGCTCGTGTGACACTGACGACGATTTTGAACGCGACGAAAGTTCTGACAATTTATCTGAAGCCTGTTTTGCCGGTCTTCGCGGAGAAAATCGAGAAATTTCTGGATATCCAGCCGCAGACGTTTGCGGATGTTGAAACGGTATTGGAAAGCAGGCCCATTAAGCAATTCATTCGGCTTGTTGAACGTATAGAAAAAGAAAAGGTGGATGCGATGATTGACGAGAGTAAACCTGTCGAGCAGCCGGCGGCGCCGGCGCAGACACAACCGACTCCAGCCTCGGTTCTTGACGAGCCGCTGGCGGCGGAGTGTACCATTGAAGATTTCGCCAAGGTGGATTTGCGAATTGCCCGCATAGTCAAGGCTTCGGCAGTGGAAGGGGCGGACAAGCTGCTGGCGCTGGAACTGGATTTGGGCGGCATCACCCGCAGCGTGTTTGCGGGAATTGCAAAGGCATATAAACCCGAAGACCTTGTGGGACGGCTGGTAGTCTGTGTGGCCAACCTCAAACCCCGCAAGATGCGATTCGGTCTTTCCGAGGGAATGGTCTGTGCCTCCGGTACCGGCGGCGACCAGATATTTCTGCTGACAGTTGACAACGGCGCTAAACCCGGCCAGCGAATACACTAAAAGAAGGGAATATTATGCAGCCTTTAGCGGAAGTATTTGGATTTCCGATTTGTAATACGGATTCTGAAGCAACTCGTTTCAGAAAAAATAAGCTTTGTCCGTTTAATAACAAAGTTCCATCCTGTACAAAAGACAAAGCAAAAGACCCGTTGGGCGTATGCAGCGTGTACGCAAGTCAGAAACCAATTATCACTTGTCCAATTCGTTTTCGAGAAAGTTGGAATATTGCAGAAGATGCGGCCTCCTTTTTCTTTGACGAAAAAAGTAATTGGACATCTCTTTCGGAAGTGACGCTATCTGACAAAGATGGCAAAACCGCCGGAAATATCGACTTGGTTTTGGTGTCTTATGATAAGGTGGGGAAAATAATCGATTTCGGGTCGCTTGAAATTCAGGCGGTATATATTTCCGGGAATATTCGTTCCCCGTTTGAGCATTATATGGAAACTCCCGGAAAACGGCAGGATTTCGATTGGCGGGGACAACCAAATTATCCAAAGCCGGATTTTCTTTCTTCTTCCCGCAAGCGTCTGGTTCCTCAAATTCTCTATAAAGGAGGAATACTCAAGTCGTGGAATAAAAAACAGGCCATTGCCCTACAGGAAAGCTTTTTTGAAACCCTGCCGAAATTGCCGGAAGCAGAGAAAGATAAGGCCGATTTGGCATGGCTGCTTTACGACCTCAAGTTTGACGTTAAAAACAAAAAATACAAACTCTATAAAACGAAAACAATATATACACAGTTTACTCCGGCGCTGGACAAAATTATTATACCACAGCCTGGTGATGTAAATAATTTCATTCAAATCCTTCAAAATAAATTGGATGAGAAGCTGGAAGGTCATCCTCCGGACACGGAAACATTAAGAGATATCCCTCTTTCCTGAATCGGCGAAAAAATCGTGAAACAATTAAAATTATTTGAAATGAAAACTCTACCAAAGCCCGTGAATGTGGCCAGTGTAAAACAGCGAAGTCCATTTCGGTACCCTGGCGGCAAGACATGGTTTGTTCCGTATGCTATACGATGGCTAAAGCAGTTCAATAACGATATCACCTATATTGAACCGTTTGCCGGCGGGGGTATAGTAGGGTTGACCTGTGCTTTTGAAGATTTGGCAAGCCAGGTGATTCTGGTGGAAAAAGATGACGACATCGCCGCGGTATGGCAGACGATTTTAGGAAAAGATGGGAAATGGTTGGCTAGACAGATTTTAGATTTTGAGCTTATCCGTAAGAATGTTGAAACAGTATTATCCAGTCCAATTGCTTCTTTACGGCAAAGAGCATTTGTGACTTTTTTAAGAAATCGGTTGCATCACGGTGGAATTCTGGCCAATGGTGCCGGTTTGTTGAAAAATGGCGAAAATGGCAAGGGGCTTGCGTCCCGATGGTATCCGGGCACACTAAGTCAAAGGATCGAAGATATTGTTTCAATCAAGGATAGAATATCGTTTATTCATGGCGACGGTTTTGAGATTATAGAGGGGTATCGTCACGATGAAAATGCAGTATTCTTTTTAGACCCACCTTATGTGCAGGCGGCGCGACGATTATATCGCTATTTTGATATTGATCACAAACAATTGTTTTCTCTTGTCAGTCGAGTCAAAGGGGATTTCCTGATGACATACGATGATTCGGAGGACATTGTACGTCTTGCCGAACAGCATCATTTTGAAGTCGAACGGGTTGTTATGAAAACGACGCTACATTATCAGAAATACGAATTGGTGATTGGACGGGATTTAAGCTGGCTGCGGGAGCAATTAAGCGAATAAACAGGATGTGCGGTGATGGTTAAGCAGAGTATTGAACAGGTTGCCCGCGAAGACGGGCGGTTTGACCCGCGGGCGCTGAAATTTGTTATGGATGGGCTGGGGCAGACCATCGATAAGCTGTGCGAACAGGAAGGCGTTGAACACCCCCGGCACGTCAGCGGCCAGGAATTGTCCTGGGGCCTGGCCGAGACGGCGCAGAAACGATGGGGGAAACTGGCGGCGATGGTGCTGAATTACTGGGGAATCAAAACCACGCGCGACTGGGGCGAAATTGTCTATCTGATGATTCGTTATGAATGGATGACGTCGCAGGATACCGACCGGATTGAGGATTTCAACGCGGTGTATGATTTTGCATCTGTTTTTGAGCAGAATTACAAAATTGAAATTAAGTAATGATTATTTGGTTTATCCTGCCCACGCAAGCGTGGGCAGGGCACCTATAGTAAATTCAAAAATTAAAAATCAAAAGTTAAAATTACATATTAAAATTTAAAATTATGTCACTATCCAACACCCACAGCCGAGGGCGGCTGTGCTACAATTTCGTTCGGTGGTTGCCACCCGGTCGGCGGGTTTTGATAAACGCGAAATTCGAATATCGATCCGCCATCGCCATTCTGCTTCGCTATTCTTCTTCGCTAAAGCTACGAAGAAACCAGCTATGCAGAAACCGGCTATGGCGGGTAAAAATTCGAAACAAATTCGAAATCCAAATGTATAAAATTCAAAACGGCTTTCGCGGAAGTGTGCAGCGGGGACGGGTTACCCCAGAATCTCAAGAATAATCCGCTTGTAAGCGTCTTTGGCTTTTTCAAGCTGTTCAATTTCAATGTATTCGTCCGGCTTGTGGCACATCCGCGGGTCGCCGGGACCGAAAACCAGGACGGGAGCGTCTAATTTGGCGAACCAGGGGCCATCGGTGGTGAATCCCACGGCACTGGCCTTTTTGACGCCGACTGCTTTGCATACAGATGTCAAAAATGGATTATCCTGAGATGTTTCCAGGGCCGGCACGGAACGCATCACAGTGATTTTTGCTTTGAAGTTTTTATCCTGCTGTTTCGACTGATCCAGTAATTGTTCAATATCTTTTTTAATCGCGTTATGAGCCTGGCCGGGAAGCGTGCGAATATCGATTTGCACCGCGCATCGGTCGGGGACGATATTGGTCGCCTGTCCGCCCGTGATTTTATTAATGCTGATGCAGCAGTCGCCCAGCAGGGGATGCGGCTGATACGGGATATGATACATTTTAAACAGGTTCAGAAACGCCATCATTTTTTCGATTGCGTTGATGCCCAGATGCGGCATCGAGCCGTGGGCGGTTTTGCCGAGGGTGGTGATTTCCAGCCAGAGGATACCACGATGCGCCCGCATGACCTCAAGGCCGGTCGGTTCGGGGACGATGATACCGGCCAAAGGGCGGAGGGATGGGCCGTTGGTTCGCAGAAAACGTTTGACGCCGGCGCTGTCGGTTTCTTCGGCGGCGGTGGCGACAAAAATTAAATCGCCTTTAAGCGGAAGATTTTCCTGTTTGATTTCCGCGATTGCCGCGGCCACGGCGGTAAGCCCTCCGAGCATATCGGTTGAGCCGCGGCCGTAGATTTTTCCGTCCTGTTCAATGCCTTCAAAGGCCGGGGTTGTCCATGCCTTTTGATCGGCGCCGACGACATCCAGATGGCCGGCCAAGAGGAGGGCCTTTTTTTGTTCTGAGCCGGGGATACGAGCGATAAAATTGGCGTTTTTACCATCCCAATGGTCGATTTTGATTTCCACCCCGGCGGTTTTGAGGTAGTTCAGCAGTACCTTGGCTGTTCGGATTTCACCGTTATCCGCTGTGGGGGCCGTTTGTATCAGTTCTTTTAACAGGTTTTGCATAAGGGGGTTATTATAGACAGAGAATGGCAAAAGAAAACCCTTCGACTAAAAAATTTACGAGAGATGTCCATTTTTGCGTTGTTTTCGGATACAATCCAGGTCCCGTCAAAATTCAGGGAAAATCTTCTTGCGGAGGGCGGAAATTTGAACATAATAGTCCTTTTACTATAGAATTGCGCGACTTTAACAAGTGAAAAAAGGATTGTCGATGGGACCAATACTGCGTGGTTTAATCAAACTACAGCGGGTGGAAAGTCGGCTTCGTGCCGTCCAGAACAAACTGGCTCGCTGCCGGCGCAGCGTTCTTTTTCAGGAAAATCAGCTTCGCACCTTACAAAGCAACCTCGAAGCCAAGCAGCAGGAGACCAAGCTGACAAAGCTTCAGGTGGACCGGCTGGAACTGGAACTCAAATCGCGGGATGAAAACATCACCAAACTGCGCGCTGCGCTGAACCTGGCCCGCACCAACAAGGAATACTCCGCCATTCTGACCGAACTGAATACATCCAAGGCGGACGACTCCAAACTGGAAAGCCAGGTTCTGGAACTGATGAAAAATGTCGAGTCCGACCAGGCGCAGTGCGGAGAAGTCCAGAAACAAATTGAAGAACAAAAAACCCGGATGGAACAGATTCGCACCGATGCGGAAGGCAAAGCGGCGGAACTGCAAAAGGAAATTGACGCAATCCAGAAGGAATGGGATTTGTTCGCCCATAAAATCACCCCCGAGGCGTTGAATATTTTCAAACGAGTGGCGGAAACCTACGACGGCGAAGCGATGGCCCAGATCGAGCGGCCGGAGGATGAAAACATTGTTTCGTTCAGTTGCGGCGGCTGCTTTATGGGCCTGCCGGCCGAGATGGTCAATATTCTGTCCAATAAGGACGAGATTCTCCGCTGTTCCAATTGTACCCGCATATTGTATCTCAAAGACGAAGAAGAATAAGCCGTCTTTTGCTATAGGAGCGGAACGAACGTGGGGAAACTGGTATTGTACACCGACGGAGGCAGCCGCGGCAATCCCGGCCCCGGCGCAGCGGCCTATATTCTCAAAGATTCTTCCGGAAAGACGTTTTCCGGAAAAGCGTTTTTCATTCCTCAAACCACCAATAATGTCGCCGAATACACCGCGGTTGTGCGCGGTCTTGAAGCGGCACAAAAAGCCGGCGCAACACAAATCGAATTGATGTGCGACAGTGAATTGACCGTTCGCCAAATTCACGGCCAATACAAAGTCAAAAGCGACAACCTGCGGGATTTGTTTATGCAGGCCATGGAACTTTTGGCGTCGTTTCAATCATGGAAGGCGGTGCATATCCCCCGCGAGAAAAATAAGGAGGCGGATAAGCTGGCCAATCAGGCGATGGATGCGGGGCGGGATGTGGAATGGGAGAAAGCGATGCCGGCGAAGAAAGTCCGTCCTGTTCGATTGGGGATTTTAATCAGCGGCGGCGGCCGGACAATGGTTAATATCCATCAGGCCATTAAGGCCGGGATGCTGCCGGCTCAGATTGCGGCGGTGGTTTGTTCGCGTCGGGAAATCAAGGGCGTTGAATTAGCCCGACAGATTGGTTTTGCCCCGGCGATTATCCGCGTCAAAGACTATCCCGACGTGGAACAGTTCAGTCAAAAAATTGCGGAAACGCTTGATGCGGCAAAAGTGGAACTGGTGATTCAGGCGGGCTGGCTGTGTTTGTGGCATATTCCGCAGCGATATGAGAATCGCGTGATGAATATCCACCCGGCGCTGCTGCCGAGTTTCGGCGGACAGGGGATGTGGGGGCATCATGTTCACGAGGTGGTGCTGCGGGCTGGGTGCAAGGTCAGCGGCTGCACGGTGCATTTCTGCACGAACGAATATGACAAGGGGCCGATTATTGTCCAGCGGACTTGTCCGGTGATGGAAGGTGATACGCCGGATACACTGGCGGCGCGGGTGTTTGAACAGGAATGTATAGCTTACCCCGAAGCGATTCGGCTGTTTGCTGAAGGTCGTCTGGTTATTAAAGACGGCATTGTCAAAGTGGGCGAAACAGGACTCGAACATTCCGCGTTTTTGGGCCAAGAACAAGGAAAAATCAAAATTGAGGGCCAAAAAGTGGGCCACAACAGGGCCAATTTCTTGAAAAAATACCCCGAACTGACGGACCTGATTACCCGCTGGCCGGGCCTATCGGAACACGCCAAACAAAACATTCTTAAAGAAGCCGGGTCATGAGTACCGCCTGGGTATCCGCCATTGACTCCAGGCTTGGCCGCTGCTGCGACGGTGAATGAAGTCCTGAGCGGGCTGGAGCCGTGAGCATGAGTACCGCCTGGGTATCCGCCATTGACTCCAGGCTTGGCCGCTGCTGCGACGGTGAATGAAGTCCTGGGCGGGCTGGAGCCGTGAGCATGAGTACCGCCTGGGTATCCGCCATTGACTCCAGGCTTGGCCGCTGCTGCGACGGTGAATGAAGTCTTGGGCGGGCTGGAGCCGTGAGCATGAGTACCGCCTGGGTATCCGCCATTGACTCCAGGCTTGGCCGCTGCTGCGACGGTGGATGAAGT
>VGXU01000038.1 GCA_016873215.1 Planctomycetota bacterium | reverse complement strand
GGCTTCAAGACAAACAGCGACACGTTCAACTCCGAGCAATGGACCGTCGCGAAGGAACTGCAAAAAGCGAACTATCAGACCGCAGTCATTGGCAAATGGCATTTAGTATCTTTGCCGACCGGCTTTGATGACTATAGCATCCTGCCTGATCAGGGGAAGTATTACAATCCCGATTTTATTTCTAAAGGATTCACCGAGTTAGTCAGAAAGCAGGGGTACTGTTCGGACCTGATTGGTGATATGACCCTTGAATGGCTCGACAAGAAACGGGATAAGTCCAGACCGTTCTTCCTTTGCAGTTGGCACAAAGCCCCTCACCGGACATGGATGCCTCATCCAAGACATTTCAATTTACTTGACGAAGTCGATGTGCCCGAACCTGAAAATCTTTATGATGACTACGAGGGACGAACAGAAGCTGCACGGCTGCAGGAAATGACGATTCGCGACCATATGAATATGGCAACCGATTTAAAAGTTACGCTGCCGGTTGCAGCGACATTGTCAGAGAAGAAACAGCAAGCGGCTCCAAAATCAAAATCCATGGATCCATCGACATTTGATGAATTCGTGCGAATGACTCCGGAACAGAAAAAAGCATGGGACGAATATTATGTCCCGCGCAATGAAAAATTCAGGGCCAAAAACCTGGAGGGCAGAGATTTGCTTCGCTGGAAGTACCAGGCCTACATGAAAGATTATATCAGGTGCGTCAAGGCCATGGATGAAAATGTCGGCAGGGTACTCGATTACCTCAGGAAAAACGACCTTGAAAAGGATACGATTGTCATCTACAGCTCGGACCAGGGTTTTTATAACGGTGAGCACGGCTGGTACGACAAGCGATGGATGTATGAGGAGTCGCTGCGAAGTCCATTGATCATTAAATGGCCGAACGTCGCAGCGCCCGGCACTCGCCGCAGGGAAATGGTTCAGAATATCGATTATGCCCCGACCATCCTTGAAGCGGCCGGAATCGAGATTCCTCAGCAAGTCCAGGGGGCATCACTGGTGCCTCTGCTGAAAGGCAAGTCCCCAAAAGATTGGCGAAAGAGTATCCTTTATACCTATTATGGAGAGAAGGTACATGCGGTTGCCGCTCACCGTGGTGTGCGAAACGAACGTTATAAGCTGATTGAATTTTACACGAGGGGCGAATGGGAATTTTATGACCTGCAAAAAGACCCGCTCGAAATGAAAAGCGAATACCATAATCCCAGGTATGAGAAAATAATCAGCGATATGAAACAGGAACTGAAAAAGCTGATGTCAGCATATCAACTGAAGTTAAGTTCTGATCAATCAATAAAGCCTGATCATGTTTAATTGCAGAATTCAAGTATTTTTCCGATTCCTTCGATGCCTGGTTTAACATGATGTTTACTCCTTAGAGGCTCTTAGTCTGGTTTCGAAATTGAGTGGGCGTCATACCTGCCCGCTGTTTGAAAGTTCTGTTGAAATAGCTCAAATTGTTAAAGCCCGAATCAAAACAGATTTCCATACAGGTCTTGTCTGTGGATAAAAGAAGATGTTTGGTCCGGTTGATTCTAAGCCCCGTCAGATAATCGAAGACAGTGGAGTTGAACTCTTCCTTAAAGAGATGACACAATCGCGAAACGCTCAAGTGAGCAGCCTTGGCAATCATGTCGAGGGATATTTTGTATTTATGGTTTTTTTGCAGATAGTCCAGCACGGGTTTTAACCGGGTATCTTTTTGTGATTTTTGCAGTTGATAGACACTGTCAATAAAGTCATCCAGCGCCCGACTGATCCAGACACAAATATCTTCCTGCGTTTCCAAGGTAATCACCCGGTTGATATAATCCGAATTTTTTTCCAGGAGAATATCCGAATCCACCCCGGACTCCGAGGCGGAACGGCTCAGGATGCTGAGTAATTCCACCAGCCGGACCTTTAAAATGTTTAATTGTCCCGGATTGCGGAATAAAATATTACCCAGGATCAGATTCAGTATCTCCCTGGCCCCGGTTTTATCCCCGATCTTGACCTTGGCGAGCAATTCCTGCTCCCGATGGAAGGGGTACTTCTCAGGCTGGTCCGTTACTTTCTGCTGATGAATGATTTCCCCGATGCGTGACTGCTGGAGTGTTTTCTGCTGTTTCCACTGGATGACACGCGGATCCAGCCCCGTGGTGTCGTAGAGCATAATAAATAAAAATTCAATGGCCTCATGGATATACCGCGCACTGAGAACAGGCAGATTCCTCGTGGCCCCAATAAGGGCGTTTTTCTGAATACGAAGCCCCAGCAGTCTTTTCTTCAGGTCTTCCTCGATGGCCGGACCAAACGGTTCCGAGAGACATTTTCCCAGGAAGATTCCTCCAAACGGAATTTCATTATTCATGATTGGTACGCAACTGAATATAATCCCTGCATGACAAAGCGTGCTGTAAGGCTGACCGGTTTCAAAGGCCATACGCAGGCTTCGAATGCGGTCCTGGATGCAGCGTTTTTCTCCTGTTTTGGTGCTGCACAGCAGTTTGCAAAAGTCGGGCTGGCAATCGCTGGAACAATGCGACGGAATCTGCTTTCCACCCAGGTCAATAGTTTCCAGGGATAGATCAAAATGTGCCCGAAAAGCCATTTCTATCTTCCGGAACTGCTCTGCTCTGATTAAAGTTTTTAATGTATCTGTTTTGGATACAAACATGAAATCCTTCGGACATTCAATAATATAGTATTATGTTTAGTAAAACACGAAGCATTGATTATCAAATAAGCCCATATCAATACAAAAAAAACGGCACATTCACTTGAATACAAGTATGTCTTTTCATTATTAGCAATATAGTACCATATATAAGCAGTATTGAGCAAGTAAAATATTCTGGTAGCTGGTATAGTCATGGCGGTTTTTAAAGAGAAGATATCTATTTCCAGGAGAATTGAAGTGACAGGAAAAGAAAGGGTTAAAAAAGCGTTTCGTTGTGAACCGACGGATTATGTGCCTTGGGTGCCATTTGTCGGCTGTCATGGCGGGGCTTTACTGAAAATAAACGCCCAAGATTATCTTAAATCATCGGAATTCATTGTCAAGGGAGTCCGGGAAGCAATCCGGCGTTACAGGCCGGACGGGATTCCAGTATTATTTGATCTTCAGGTGGAAGCCGAAGTGCTGGGTTGTGATCTGAAATGGGCCAGTAATAATCCACCGGCCGTGGTCAATCATCCGCTATCCAACGGCACCAAACTGGAGCAGTTGCAAATCCCCGCCGCCGATCAGGGCAGGATTAAAATTGCTCTCGACGCTGCCAGGCAATTGCGTCATGAGCATCCGGATATTGCTTTGTATGGACTGATAACCGGGCCGTTTACGCTGGCGCTTCATCTGCTGGGGACGGATTTATTTATGCAGATGTTTGATGAGTCTTCCTATATAAAAAAGCTGCTGGACTTTAGCGGCCAGGTCAGCCAATCCATGAGCCGGTATTATATTGAAGCGGGCTGTGACGTTATCGCGATGGTCGATCCCATGACCAGCCAGATAGGACCCCAACAGTTTGCGGAATTTGTCACTCCGTGCGTCACACGAATATTTGAGTCGATTCGTCAGCAGGGAGCTTTAAGTTCCTTCTTTGTTTGCGGGCATGCCCAGCAGAATATTCCTGTCATGTGCGGCTGCAGGCCGGACAATATTTCGGTCGATGAAAATATTCCATTGGATTATGTCCGTGACGAATGCCTGACGAAAAATATCAGTTTTGGCGGCAATCTTCAGTTAACCAGTGTCCTGCTTCTGGGGGATGAAATTGATGCCCAGAAAAACGCCATTGCCTGTATGGAAGTGGCGGGGCAGAAGGGATTTATTCTGGCTCCGGGTTGTGACCTGCCCTATGATACTCCGATTAAAAACCTGGAAGCGATTGCTCCTGTGGTTCGAGATTCCTATAAACGGCAGGTGGTAATGACCATGGCCGCCAGGAGTGACGAAGACGACAGGCTGAATCTGAAGGAATACGGGCAGGCCGACAAAGTAATCGTGGATATTATTACCCTGGATTCTGAGGCCTGCGCACCCTGTCAATACATGGTCGATGCAGTCAAGAAAGTGGTTCCGGAATTTGAGGGAATCGTGGAATGGCGGGAACACAAGATTAAATACAGGGAATCCATTGTTTTTATGGCTTCTTTAATGGTCAGAAACGTCCCGACCATTTGTATTGACGGCCAGATCACCTTTGTCTCCAGAATTCCTCCCCGTGATGAACTGATTGCGGCAATACAGAAGCGAATTAACGAAAAATTCCGGATGCGGATACATCAAAAGAAAGCTTCATTATATGTCCTGGACGGCGGTGATGAAAAGACCGCGATGGTCCGGGAACGGATTGCGCAGGCTGTTCAGGAGTTAGGCGCTGAAGTTCAGATTGAGACGATCAATGATCCGGATACGATTTATTCGTACGGCGTTACTCCCGGCCAGACTCCGGCTGTCGTAATGGCCCAGTATCAATTGAAATCCCTTAAACAGGTTCCTGAAGTGGTGGTCATTAAGGAATGGCTCAAGAACATATAAAAAAACCGATTGACGTATGGTTATTGACCGGCTTTCTGGGCGCAGGAAAGACGACGGCGCTCAATTGCCTGCTGCGTTCCCCTGTTTTTGCCGACAAAAAGATCGCACTGGTGATCAATGAATTCGGGAAAATAAGCATCGACGGCCAGCTTGTGGAACCGGGAGCATATTCCAAATATGAAATCAACAAGGGAAGTCTCTTTTGTATTTGTACCAAAACGGATTTTCTTCGAATCTTTCAGGAAATCCGATTGTTGAGACCGGAGGTTGTCTTGATCGAAGCGACCGGCATTGCGGAGACAAGCGACCTTGAACAATTGCTTTGTGAATCAGTCTTACAGGCGGAATTTCAAATTCAGGCCAATCTCTGTATTGTCGATGGGGTAAACTTTATTAAAACCGCGGCCTTTTTGAAAGCGGCCATGTCCCAGGTTCGATGGGCCGATGGGCTGGTCATCAATAAGACGGATCAATTATCTGACAGAGAAATCCAGCAGGTTACCGCAATTCTCAAAGAACTCAATCCATCCGCCGGCATTCTGCCGGTACAATTTGGAAACATAGATCTCCGTTTCCTCAAGAGCCTCAGACATCAGAGTCATAACCTGCCGCTGTTGTCGTGCCCGCCCCAGGAAATACCGGCGATTTCTGTCACAACAGATTTTCCGGTGGATAAAGAAATGTTCTATAAAACAATAGATTCATTCAAAACCCATATTCTGCGATTCAAGGGAGATGTTGGATTTGAAGGCGGTTCGTGTTTTGTCGAAATGGCAGGGGATCGTGTGACGGAAAAGCCTTCCCGTGGAACGTTCGAAACGCAGACCGCATTTACGGTCATTGGATGGAAAATTGAAAAGCAGCAGCTCAGAGATGCTTTTGAGAAATGTATCGTCAGGGAGAAAAGCGAAAACAATAACCAGACAAATTCAGGAGATGAACATGGCAGACTTACAGGCATTGGCAAATGCGGTGATTAAGGGAAACCAGGCAGAGTCCGTTCGGCTTACCAAAGAAGCACTCGGCGAAGGCATTGGCCCCAAGCAAGTCCTTGAAGACGGCTTGATTGCGGGAATGGGGGTTGTCGGAGTTCGTTTTAAAGCCAACGAGGTTTACATCCCGGAGGTCTTAATTTCGGCGAGGGCCATGAAGATGGCGATGGAGGTTCTCGAACCTAAACTGGCGGCGGCCGGGGTCGCTCCTCTGGCCAAGGCATTGGTGGGTACAGTCCAGGGGGACCTGCATGATATCGGAAAGAATCTGGTGGTCATGATGCTCAAAGGAGCAGGCTTTCATGTGGAGGATATAGGTGTTGATGTAAAGCCGGATGTGTTTGTCGAGAAAATCAAGGCAAGCAACGCACAGATTGTGGGACTCAGTGCCTTGTTGACGACAACCATGCCGGCGATGGACAAGACCATTGCGGCAATCCGTCAGGCGGGACTGGACTGCAAGATTATGATTGGCGGGGCGCCGGTAACGCAGATTTATGCCAGTAAAATCGGCGCCGATGGCTATGCTGCTGATGCCGCATCGGCAGTCGATGTAGCCAAAAGTTTCTTAAATTAAATCCAAAAATTGGATTAAGACTGTTCTATCTCTTAAATGAGCTGACGAACATCGGATGTTTCGTTCAGCATTTGGCTATACTCTGTGACCCTTGTGTTTGGCATGGATTTTCCATATAATAGGAACAGATACGTTTTAAAATCTTTTATATGGAAATACTTATGCAAAACCCTTCCACATGGTTGATTAAACCGACAGGTACGAGAAGTCATCATTCAGGAATCGGTTCGACAGGCACAGGAAAAGGCTCTCGAACAGTTTCTCGATGCTCAAAAAGAGAAGGCCCATATCGAAGAACGATAAAGCCCCTGCCTGGGATTTATTGGTCTTTGAATACTTAATCGGATTGCGGTTTTGCCTCAAGCACAGAGGCTTGAGCGGCGGGCCCCTCTATGAATTTTGAAACAGGAAAGGAAAATGTCCTGAAAATATATCGAAAATTGCTGTGTGCCGTCTGTGCGGCTTGCCTGATTCTGTTCGGATGCACAGGCTATGCCGCCAGGAAACCGAAAAACGCGGATCCAAATAAATCGGCCGACCAGACGGCGTCAGTTGAAAAAAACGCCGCTGCCGCCCCCGCGATTGATGTCACTCTGGGCCAGGCACATCGCGGTACTCCCGAGATCGACATGGACCTGCTTAACAGTTACAGCGTGCAGCCCGAATCGGTTCGCGGTTTCTTCGCAGCGGCAAGGGAGGGTTTTGAGGCCGACAAAAAAGTCTGTTTTGCCGGCAATTCCGCGCTGCAGGCCGCCGCCGTGAAGTATGGCGTCAACCATCTTGGCGGTCCGCTGCTGGGCAATGTCGGCCCTGAGCAGGCGTCGGTCTGGATACGCACGGTTAAGCCGGCAGGCGTGGTCGTCAAAGTGACGGGGCCGGCGGGCACAAAAGAATTTGGTCCCGTTTCCAGTTTGGCGGATACGGACTTGACGGCCGTAGTGCCGCTGACCGGATTGAAACCGGCAACGGAGTATTCGTATCAGATTTTTATTGACGGTCGACTTCTGGAGCTGGAACAGAAAACCACGTTCACCACCTTTCCATCGTATGACAGCAAGGGGACCTTCCAATTTGCCTTTGGGGCTGATTTTCACAAGTCCGGGGTTCATAACATTCACCTGCTCCGGCAGGTCCGGCAGCGTCATAATCAAGCGATGGTACTGATCGGAGATTCGGCGGTTGATGACCGCAACAACCAAACCGGTTTGCATCGTAGCGATTATTTGTTGCGTGATTTGTCGCCTGCATGGCAGGCGTTGGCCGCCGCCGTGCCGATTTACGCCGCATGGGATGACCACGATTATTTCGACAATGATCTATCAGGTATTCCCGCCGGATTTACCGCCGAGGACGTCCGGGCGGTGCGTGAAGTTTGGATTCAGAATTGGAATAATCCGGCGGCGGGCGCCGACGGCGAAGGGATTTATTTCCGCACCCGCATCGGGCCGGCGGATATGATTATACTGGATACCCGTTCGCTGCGGAAGAAAACGCCGGGCCAGCCGAATGCCTTTCTCGGAGATAAGCAGACCGATTGGCTCAAACAGCAACTGCTCCAGTGCAAAGGCCCATTCGTTATTATCAGCAGCGGGACGATGTGGAGCGATTCTATTTCTAACGGAAAAGATTCGTGGGGGGTGTGGGACCCGAACGGTCGAGATAGTCTCTTTTCGTTTATTGAGAAAAATCATATTCCCGGCGTGCTGCTGATAACCGGTGATCGTCACGGCGCCAGGGGATTTAAGATTCCGCGTCCTTCGGGCTATCATTTTTATGAATTCGAGGTTGGCGCGCTGGGCGGAATGAAAGGCCCGCCGGCATCGGCGAAAAAGGGCGTCGCTTCACAGCTTTTCGGACAAACGAACATCAAGGCCTTCGGTGAGTTCGCGTTCAATACGCAGGTCACCGACCCCCGGGTGACCTTTCGACTGGTCGATGAGACGGGAGTTGTATTGGAAGAAATCTCTCTTTTGAAAAGTGAAATTTCGCCTTAACATTTCCGAGGGCCGCCTTCCGCGGCGTCGGATGGATAGAAAGGAATCGAAAAGATGATTATCGTCCAAAGTTTGGGGTAAGGACTGATTTTGAAGATTGCGTTTTTCGCTTTCCGGCTTCCAGCCGTAAGAGAACAGAGTCGCCGGATTCCCGACCCTGTTCTGCTGTATCGTATTCAGACTGCTACTCAAGGTACACGCCGGCAGAGCCTTATCCTCCGGCCTGACAAAGAGTTGTTATAAATGGCTGTCCCTATTTATAAAAGAGGAGATGACGTTCAATCGCACTTTTATTCGCGGGGTTGATTGGCGGCTTCTATCGCTTTTTGGCAAATGCCAAGATTCTTGTGTGCCTCGGGGTAATCCGGCCTGATTCGTATTGCCTGCCTGTAAGCCTCTACCGCCTCCTGCCAGCGGCCAAGATTAGCGTAAGCATTGCCAAGATTATAGTGTGCTTCGGCAAAATCCGGCCTGATTCGTATGGATTGCGTACAAGGCTCTACCGCCTCCTGCCAGCGGCCAAGATGGAGGTAAGCATTGCCAAGATTATTGTGTGCCTCCGAGTAATTCGGTTTGATTCGTATCGCCTGCCCGTAAGCCTCTATCGCCTCCGGCCAGAGTCCAAGACAACCGTAAACAATACCAAGATTATAGTGTGTATCGGCACAATCAGGCTTGAGCCGTATCGCCTGCCTGTAGGCCTCAATCGCCTCCGGATAGCGGCCCAGATTGAGGTAGGCATTACCAAGATTATTCGGCGCCTCGGCGAAATCCGGTTTGAGTTGTATCGCTTGCTTACAGGCCTCTATCGCCTCTTGATTTCGGTCCAGATAGCTGTAAGCATTACCAAGATTACTGTATGCCTCGGCGAAATCCGGCTTGATTCGTATGGATTGCTGAAAGGCCTCTCTCGCCTCCGGCCATCGATTAAGATTGCCGTAAGCGACGCCAAGATGATTAAATATCCGATAATTATTTTGCGTGACTTCGGTGGCGTGAGAAAAAAGGGCGATGCTGTTATTCCAATAGCCTGCCTGTCGGTATGCCGCCAGTCCCAGAGCCGTCAGCACAAAGGCCGCGGTGACGCCGAGGGCGGCATTTCGCTGCGGCCATTTCGAACACAGTTCCGGCAGGCCCCAGGCAATCATGACGAAAAGACCGATATAGGGTATATAGGTATAACGGTCGGCAAAAGCCTGGCTGCCAACCTGAACTAATCCTATGACGGGTATCAGTGTGATCACAAACCACAACCAGCCCACCGGTAAATACCTTTGTGTTCGCCCAAAACGAATCACAAAAACGGATATACTCAGCAGCAGTATCGCACACAGTGCAATCTGCAGGAACGAAAAACGGTAAGCGTCAAAAGGATAAAATACCGCAAGATTTTGCGGCCAAAACAATTTACCCATATAGCGTGAGTAAGACAGGAAAATATTTGCAACCCTGTCTTGCAAAGGAAGAACAGTAACATCTATCATTGCGCCGCCGGCCCGCTGAACAATGAACGTAATACCGCTTGATAGAGCCGCAAGAGCAAAGAAAGGGATTTTTTCGATCCCTATCCTATACCAAAGCGCGCGTCTGTCAGGAGAAAGGGCGGGTTTTCGGGGCTGGCGACCAGAGGTCTTTGCCGGCATGGAATCAAGACGATTCAGCGGCCAATAGTCCAAAAGCAGCAGGACAATCGGCAGCGTCACCAGCATCGGTTTGGACATCAGACCCAGCGCGAAAAGGATAAGCGAGGCTATATACTTAAAGACGGACGGGCGTTTGATATATCCGGCATAAGCGGCCAGCGTCAGCAGCAGGAACAAGGTACTCAGCACATCCTTGCGTTCGGTGACCCATACGACTGATTCGACGTGCATCGGATGCAGGGCAAAGGCGGCGGCAACAAACGCACTCGGCCATAAGGAGCCGGTCATTTTCCTAAAAACCGCAAAGAGCAGCAAGGTATTGATAAGATGAAGAAACACATTGACCAGGTGCGTCCGGCCGGGATTGACGCCGAACATCTGGCAATCGAGCATCAGGGAAAGCCATGTCAGGGGATGCCAGTTGGCAGCTTTGCCTGAGGTGAATGCCCAGCGGATATTTTCTGCGGTCAACCCGCCTGAAACGTGTTGGTTGTTATAGACATAGTCATCATCATCATAACTGACAAAATCAAACGTACGCACTTGCCAGAAGACCAGCAGCGTGCTTGCCGTTAGAGCAAAACAGATAAAAATAGTTGCAGGTTTTTTCAGAGACTCGAACATAGATTGACAGTGTATTTGCAAAAAACCCGGCTGTCAAGAAGCGAAAAGCGGGCTATCAGGCAAGTGAGCTACGGTTTGTTGGGGTCGCCGGGACGTTTTTGTGCTGATTCGATATATGGTTTGCCCTGAGTATAAAAGGCAAGATGATACAGGATGTCATCCTTGAGTGTGGAACGTTCCGCAGCATCGACAAGGGTCAGAGCTGTCCTGGCGGTCTCAATTGCCTCGGCGAATCTGCCGGCCGAGGCATAGGCGACTCCAAGTGTGTCAAGCAGACTGGGGTTCATTGAGTTCGTTGCGGTGCATGCCTCCTGAGCAAGACGAATCGCCTCGGAGGGATTCCGGACCGCCGGGTCGGGGCAAACAGCAAGCATCCACGCCAGGTTATTCTTTATGCCAAAATCGTCCGGCTGTATTTCGAGGGAGCGTTTTATGTAGCTTATCGCCTCGCTGAAATTCCCCTCAGACAGGAGAGCATTGGCGAGATCGTAATGTGCCTTGGCGTAATCCGGTTTGAGACGTATCGCCTGCCTGTACGCCTCTATCGCCTCCTGATAGCGGCCCAGATTGACGTAAGTGTTCCCAAGATTATAGTATGCCTCGGCGAAATCCGGCTTGATTTGTATCGCATGGCTGTAGGCCTCTATTGTTTCCTGCCAGCGGCCAAAATTGGCGTAGGCATTGCCAAGATTATTGTGAGCCTCGGCGTATTCCGCCCTGAATTGTATTGCCTGCCTGCAGGCCTCCATCGCCTCCTGCCAGCGGCCAAGGTTGCTGTAAGCAACGCCAAGATTGTAGTATGCCTCGGCGAAATCCGACTTGAATTGTATCGCTTGCTTAAAGGCCTCTACCGCTTCCTGCCATCGACAAAGATGGCTGTAAGCAGCACCCAGATTATTGTTCGCAATAAAATTATTTTTCGTGACTTCGTTGGTGTGAGAGAAAAGTACAATACTGTTATTCCAATAGCCTGTCTGTCGGTATGCCGCAAGTCCCAGAGCCGTCAGCACAAGGGCCGCTGTGATGCCGAGGGCGGCTTTTCGATACGGCCATTTCGAACACAGTTCCGGCAATCCCCACGCAGCCATGATAAATAATCCGATGTAGGGAATATAGGTATAGCGGTCG
Source organism: Planctomycetota bacterium (assembly GCA_016873215.1). GTDB lineage: Bacteria > Planctomycetota > Phycisphaerae > Sedimentisphaerales > Anaerohalosphaeraceae > Anaeroglomus. The sequence goes on along the minus strand of VGXU01000038.1, from coordinate 12,588 downwards.
GCGTATGCCTGGGCACCGCTTTGAATAATGCCTGTAACCGGAATAAGTGTTCCGACAAACCAGAACCAGCCGACCAGTAAATACCTTTGTGTTCGCCTCAGACAAATCACTAAAACGGATATACCGAACACCAGCAAAGCACACAGCGCAATCTGCCGGAACGAAAAACGGTAAGCGTCAAAAGGATAAAATACCGCAAGATTTTGCGGCCAGAAAAGTTTACCCAGATATCGTGAGTAAGACAGAAAGACATTGGCAACCCTGCTTTCCAAAGGACGAACAGTAACATCCATCATTCCGCCGCCGGCTTTTTGAAAGATAAAGGTAATACCGCTTGACACGGCCGCCAGAATAAAGAATGGAATTTTTTCGATCAGCATCCTATACCAAATCGCGCGTCTGTCAGGAGAAAAAGCGGGTTTTCGGGGCTGGCGACCAGAGGTCTTTGCCGGCAGGGAATCAAGACGATTCAGCGGCCAATAATCCAAAAGCAGCAGGACAATCGGCAGCGTCACCAGCATCGGCTTGGACATCAGACCCAGCGCGAAAAGGATAAGCGAGGCTATATACTTAAAGATGGACGGGCGTTTAACATATCCGGCGTAAGCGGCCAGAGTCAGCAGCAAAAAAAAGGTACTCAGCACATCCTTGCGTTCTGTAATCCATGCGACCGATTCGACGTGCATTGGATGGAGGGCGAAGGCGGCGGCAACAAATGCACTCGGCCATAAGGAGCCGGTCATTTTCTTAAGAACCGCAAAGAGCAGTAAGGTATTAACCAGATGAAAAACCACATTGACCAAATGCATCCGGCCGGGATGAAGGCCGAACAGATGACAATCGAGCATCAGGGAGAGCCATGTCAGCGGCAGCCAGTTACCGCCGCTCGGCGCAGTTGTAAAAGCTGAAAGGATGTTCTCTGGAGTCAGTCCGCCTGAAACGTGTTGGTTGTTATAGACATATTCATCATCATCATAGTTGACGAAATCAAACGTACGCACCTGCCAGAAGACCAGCAGCGTGCTTGCCGTTAAAGCAAAACAGATAAAAATCATCGCAGGTTTTTTCAGAGACTCGAACATAGATTGACAGTGTATTTACAAAAAACTCGGCTGTCAAGAAGCGAAAAGCGGGCTATCAGGCAAGTGAGCTAAGGTTTGTTGGGGTCGCCGGGACGTTTTTGTGCTGATTCGATATATGGTTTGCCCTGAGTATAAAAGGTAAGATGATACTGAATATCATCCTTGATCTTTGAATGGTCTTCAGTATCGACAAGTGCCAAAGCAGTCCTGGCGGTCTCAATTGCCTCGGCGAATCTGCCGGCCGAGGCATAGGCGACTCCAAGTGTATCAAGCAGACCGGGATTCATGGAGTTCGTTGCAGCGCATGTCTCCTGTGCAAGACGAATTGCCTCGGAAGGATTCCGGACCGCCGGGTCGGAACAAGCAGCAAGCATCCACGCCAGGTTATTCTTTGCGCCGATATTATTCGGTTCTATTTCAAGGTAGCGTTTTATATGGCGTATCGCCTCGCCAAAATTTCCTTCAGATAGAAAAACATTGGCGATTGCATAGTGCGCCTTGGCGTCGTCCGGCTTGAGCCGTATCGCCTGGTTGAAGGCCTCCACCGCCTCCTGCCAGCGGCCCAGATTGGCGTAAGCATTGCCAAGATTATAGTGTGCCTCGGCATACTCCGGCCTGATTCGGATGGCCTGCTGATAGGATTCTATCGCCTCCTGCCAGCGGCCCAGGTTGCTGTAAGCAATACCAAGATTATTCGGCGCCACGGCGTGATCCGGCTTGAATTGTACTGCTTGCTTAAAGGCCTCTATCGCCTCCTGCCAGCGGCCAACATGGCCGTAAATAGTGCCGAGATTATTATACGCCACGGCGTAATCCGGTTTGATTTTTAGTGCCTGCTTATAGGCCTCTATCGCCTCCTGCCAGCGGCCAAGACCTTTATAGGAGTCGCCAAGATTAGTATACGCCTCACCGTAATCCGGCTCGATTCTTATGGCCTTGCCAAGAACCTCTATCGCCTCCTGCCATCGGCCAAGATTACTGTATGCAGCGCCAAGACCATTGTACGCAACATAATTATTTTGCGTGACATCGAGGGTGTGAGAAAAAAGGGCTATGCTGTTATTCCAATAGCCTGTTTGCCGGTATGCCACCAGTCCCAGAGCTGTCAGCACAAGGGCCGCGGTGACGCCGAGGGCGGCATTTCGATACGGCCATTTCGAAAGAAGCTCCGGCAGACCCCATGCGATCATGACGAACAGGCCTATATAGGGGATATAGGTATAGCGGTCGGCACAGGACTGCTCGCCAACCTGGACCAATCCAATCACGGGTATCAGTGTGATCACAAACCAAAACCAGCCCACGGGCAGGTACTTTCGCGTTTGCCCGAAGCGAATCACGAAAACGGATATGCCCAGCACCAGTATCGCACACAGCGCAATCTGCCAGAACGGAAAACCATCGGCGTCAAATGGATAAAACACTGCGAGGTTTTGAGGCCAGAACATTTTACCGATATACTTTGCATAGGACAAGAACGCGTTGGCGGCTCTATCCTGCAAAGCAGGAGCTTTGCTGTACTCCATTGCGCCACCGGCCCGCTGGACGATAAACGTAATACCGCTTGACACGGCCGTGAGAACAAAGAAAGGGATTTTTTCGATCAGCACCCTATACCAAATCGCGCGTCTGTCAGGAGAAAGGGCGGGTTTTCGGGGCTGGCGATCAGAGGCCTTTGCCGGCAGGGAATCAAGACGATTCAGCGGCCAATAGTCCAAAAGCAGCAGGACAATCGGAAGTGTCACCAGCATCGGTTTGGCCATAAGACCCAGCGCGAGAAGGATAAGCGAGACTATATACTTGAAGACGGACGGACGTTTGACATATCCGGCATAAGCGGCCAGGGTCAGCAGCAGGAACAAAGTACTCAGCACATCCTTGCGTTCGGTGATCCATGCGACTGATTCGACGTGCATTGGATGCAGAGCAAAGGCGGCGGCAACAAACGCACTCGGCCATAAGGAGCCGGTCATTTTCCTGAGAACCGCAAACAACAGTAAGGTATTGGCAAGATGCAGAACCACATTGACTATGTGCATCCGGCCGGGATTGGGACCGAATAACTGGCAATCAAGCATCAGGGAAAGCCATGTCAGGGGATGCCAGTTGGCTGCATGGCCGCTTGTGAAAGCCGATATTACACCTTCAAAAGTCAGGCCGTTCAGAACGTGCGGATTTTTATATACATAGATGTCGTCGTCGTGGTTGACAAAATCGAAATTACGCACCTGCCAAAAGACCAGCAGAGTGCTTGCCGTTAAAGCAAAACAGATAAAAATAAGCGCAGGTTTTTTCAGAGATTCGGACATAGATTGACAGCATATTTGCAAAAAACTCGGCTGTCAAGAAGTAAAGATACGGCCATCGGGCAAGTGAATTACGGTTTATTGGGGTCACCGGGATGTTTTTGTGCTGATTCGATATATGGTTTGCCCTGAGTATAAAAGGTAAGATGATACTGAATATCATCCTTGATCTTTGAATGGTCTTCAGTATCGACAAGGGCCAAAGCAGTCCTGGCGGTCTCAATTGCCTCGGCGAATCTGCCGGCCGAGGCATAGGCGACTCCAAGTGTATCAAGCAGACCGGGATTCATGGAGTTCGTTGCAGCGCATGTCTCCTGCGCAAGACGAATCGCCTCGCAAGGATTCCGGACCGCCGGGTCGGAACAAACAGCAAGCATCCATGCCAGGTTATTCTTTGCGCCGATATTATTCGGTTCTATTTCAAGGGAGCGTTTTACGTGGCGTATCGCCTCGCCGAAATTTCCCTCAGACAGAAAAACATTGGCGAGTGCATAGTACGCCTTGGCGTCATCCGGCTTGAGCCGTATCGCCTGTTTGAAGGCCTCCACCGCCTCCTGCCAGCGGCCCAGATGGCCGTAAGCAACACCAAGATTATAGTGTGTATCGGCATAATCCGGGTAGATCAAAATTGCCTGCTCAAAATGCAAAATGGCTTCATTGATCCGGCCCTGTTTGAGAAAGAAGCTGCCTAAGCGGTAATGCGGATCAGCAACATAAGGGTCATTGCCGAGGGTTCTGATCATGTACTCAAAGAGTGTTACGCTGTTGTGCCAGACAAGCGTCTGCCTGAATGCTAACGTTCCAAGGCTGGCAATGACAACAAATACGATCGCAAATAAGGCATTGCAGAGCCAAGCAGCCATTCGCGGGCTGGCAAGCACAGAAGCCGCAAGCACAGAGAACAGAACAGAAACTATCAGTGAGTAGCGGTCACTTGAATAATGCGGATGCTCAAAAATGCCAAGTACCGGCACCAGCAGCACCAGATAGCATGTCCCCAGAACAAGCCCCAGCGGCCAGCGTCGCCGCAGGAATATCAGCAGGACGACCAAGACCATCACAATCGCTGTACTAACGATAAAGGGCAGCGACCATGGGTCGAACTCCACCAGTTTTGTGTAAACCGGCGAAAAGTTAAACGGCCAGAAGGGCCGCCAGAGGTAATATGCCCAGATGTACATTGCCTGCATAAAGCGGTCCAGTAGCCCAAACTGGTCCAGACCCACCGGCTTTTGCCAGACGCCTGCTGAGGCGATTCGGATGCATACCGTAACAATCGCAATGGCGGCGGATGCGATGGCAAATGGCAGCTTCTCCAGCAGGGCGCGGCGGGCCGAGGGTGTCTGCCACCAGCCTTTGCTGCCGCCGAATCGCCGCAGCGGATAGATATCCAGAATGAAAAGCACGACAAAGAAGGTCATGCCTATTGCATAGGACAGCAGCGAAAATCCATACAGCACAACCGCTGCGGTCAGGTACAGACGCCTGTGTCGTGAGAACACCTCAGGTGCGTTTGCCCGCAGATAACAGATCAGCGATAGCAGCAGGAAGAAGAACGCCTGGCAATAAGTGCGGTCGGTACACCATGCCACCGGCTCGACCCGCAGCGGATGAAGCGACCAAAGCAATGCCCCAGCTGCCGCAGCAAGGTTGATCCGTCGTACCGCAGCATCGTCGCATGAAACCGGTCCTATCAAAAGCAGCCATCGCACCACAAAGAATACCAGCATTGCGTTTGCCCCGTGCAGAAGCCAGTTGGCCATGTGATACCAAAAGGGATCGAGGCCAAAGAACTGGTATGTGGCACTCCAGCTTAGCAGGGTCAGTGGATTGTAACGCATCATGGAATCGACATCGATGAATATCCTGCCGATGCGCTCAAGACTCAGTCCGTGGACGGCTGGATTTTCGCAGATGATAATGTCGTCATCCCACATCACGAAGTCAGCGCTGAGCACTGGCCAAAAGACCACCAGCGTGATTGCCGAAACGACGCCAGCCGTTAACCATGGTGAATTGAATACCTTCGCAAGCATTTTGCGGATTATAGCGGAAATCGTCAAATCTGTCAATCCCGGCAGCATGTTCTCGTTGCCTCACGATACGCCGGATTCTGTTGGGGCCTGATGTTTAATCTTTGACCGTGCCGGATTATCCGGCTTGATTCTTAGAGTCTATTTATTGGCTTCTATCGCCTTTTGGCAAACGTCAAGGTTATTCTGTGCCTGAACGTAATCCGGCCTGATTCGTATTGCCTGCCTGTAAGCCTCTATCGCCTCCTGCCAGCGGTCAAGATTGGCGTAAGCATTGCCAAGATTATAGTGTGCCTCGGCGCAATCAGGCTTGATTCGTATGGATTGCGTACAAGGCTCTATCGCTTCCTGCCAGCGGCCAAGTTGGACGTAAGCATTGCCAAGATTATTGAGAGCCTCGGCGTAATCCGGCTTCAGCCGTATTGCCTGCCCGTAAGCCTCTGACGCCTCCTGCCAGCAACCCAGATGGCCGTAAGCAACACCAAGATTATAGTGTGTATCGACGTAATCCGACTTGAGCCGTATCGCCTGTCCGTATGCCTCTATCGCCTCCGGCCAACTGCCAAGATTGCCGTAAGCAATGCCAAGATTATAGTATGCCTCGGCGCAATCCGGCTTGATTCGTATGGATTGCATGCAGGCCTCTACCGCCTCCTGATTACGGCCAACGGAGCCGTAAGCAACGCCAAGATTATTGTATGCCTTGGCGTAATCCGGATTGATTCGTATCGCCTCCTTACAGGCCTCTATCTCCTCCTGCCATCGGCCAAGATTGCCGTAAGCAACGCCAAGCTGATTGTATGCAAGAGAATTGTTTTTCGTGACTTCGTTGGCACGAGAAAAGAGTGTAAAGCTGTTATTCCAATAGCTTGTCTGCTGACGGGCGACTATGCCGAGGGCTGTCAATGCAATCACTCCAGATATACCGAGAATGAGTTTTCGTCCTGGCAATTTTGAAAACAGATCGGGCAGACCCCAGGCAATTATTATAAACAAACCTATATAGGGAATATAAGTAAAACGGTCGGCATGGGATGATCCCGTGAATCGAATTAGTCCGATGACGGGAATCAGTGTTCCGACAAACCAGAACCAGCCAACCGGTAGATACTTGCGTTCTCGTCCGAAGTAAATCACGAAAACGGATATCCCCAGCAGCAGCAAAACACACATCGCCGCCTGCCTCAACGTAAAATGGCCAGCGTCGAAAGGATAAAATATCGCGAGATCCCGCGGCCAGAATATCTTGCCCATATAGGCTGTGTAAGACAAGAGGGCATTGCCCAATCTATCCTTACATGGAATGGTTTTGAAATCGACAATGGTACTGACAGTCTGCTGAGTCAAAAACGTAATAACGCTTGAAACTGCAGCCAGAGCAAAAAAAGGGAATTTTTCGATTTGTATCTGATTCACCCTTCGCCTCCTGTCGGCGGCAGATTCGACATCTTGAGGCGAGGAAAATCGATCCAGCGGCCAATAATCCAAAAGCAGCAGTACAAACGGCAGCGTTACCAGCATCGGCTTGGACATAAGACCAAGTGCAAAAAGGATAAGTGATATTATATATTTGAAAACGGACGGGCGTCTGACATATCCGGCATAAGCGGCCAGGGTCAGCAGCAGGAAAAAGGTACTCAGCACATCCTTGCGTTCCGTAATCCACACAACCGATTCGACATGCATCGGATGGAGGGCGAAGGCGGCGGCGACAAACGCACTCGGCCATAAGGAACCGGTCATTTTCCGGAAAACCATAAAAAGCAGCAGGGTATTGGCAAGATGAAAACCCACATTGACCAGATGCATCCGGCCGGGATTGACGCCAAACAACTGACAGTCGAGCATCAGGGACAGCCACGTCAAGGGCTGCCAGTAGCCGTAATAGCTGGTCGCAAAAGCCCGTGTAATGCCGTCGCAGGAAAGCCCTTTTGTAATTTGGGGGTTTTCGTAAACATAAATATTATCATCATAATTGACGAAATCAAAGGTGTGCACCTGCCAGAAGACCAGCAGTGTGCTTGCTATTAAAGCAAAATAGATAAAAATAGTTGCATGTTTTTTCAGAGATTCAGACATAGATTTAGTGTATTTGCAAAAAACCCGGCTGTCAAGAAGCGAAAAGCGGGCTATCAGGCAAGTGAGCTACGGTTTGCCATGAGTATAAAAGGCAAGATGATACAGGATGTCATCCTTGAGTGTGGAACGGTTCGCAGCATCGACGAGGGTCAGAGCAGTCCTGGCGGTCTTAATTGCCTTGATGAAATTCGGATTGATTCTTATGGCCTATTGATGGGCTTCAATCGCCTTTAGGCAAAAGTCAAGGTTATTGTATGCCTCGGCGAAATCGGGCCTGATTCGTATCGCCTGCCCGTAAGCCTCTATCGCCTCCTGCCAGCGGCCAAGATTGGCGTAAGCATTGCCAAGATTATAGTGTGCCTCGGCGAAATCCGGCTTGATTCGTATGGATTGCGTACAGGCCTCTGCCGCCTCCTGCCAGCGGCCAAGTTGGACGTAAGCATTGCCAAGATTATTGAGGGCCTCCGCGTAATTCGGCCTGAGCCGTATCGCCTGTCCGTAAGCCTCTATCGCCTCCTGCCAGCGGTCAAGATTGGCGTAAGCATTGCCAAGATTATAGTGTGCATCGGCACAATCCGGCCTGACCCTAATCGCCTGATTAAAGGATTCTATCGCATCCAGATAATCCCCAATCACGATATATGCGTTACCCAGGTTGTTATGTGCCTCAAGGAAATCCGGCTTGATTTTTATTGCCTGAATCAAGGACTTGATCGCCTCTTCGTGCCGGCCAATCTGGCCATATATAACCCCAAGATTATTGTACGACTTGCCGTAATTCGGATCGATTCGCGTCGCCATCTGATACGCCTCAATCGACTCCTGGCACCGGCCAAGTTTGCCGTAGGTAACGCCAAGATTATGCCACGGCTCAGCGTACTTCGGATTGATCCGTATGGCCTGCTCATAGCCCTTTATGGCCTCTTCATGCCGGCCAAGGTCATCGTAATTACCCCCAAGATAATTGTACATTATAGCATTATTTTCCGTCACCTCAACGGCATGCGAGAAAAGAATGATGCTATTTTTCCAATAGCCTGTCTGTCGATACGCCGCCAGTCCCAGAGCCGTCAGCACAAGGGCTGCTGTAACGCCGAGGGTCGCGTTTCGATACGGCCATTTCGAATACAGTTCCGGCAATCCCCATGCAGCCATGATAAATAATCCGATGTAGGGAATATAGGTATAGCGGTCGGCAAAGGCCTGGCGGCCAACCTGAACCAATCCTATCACGGGTATCAGTGTGATCACAAACCAGAGCCAGCCCACCGGCAAGTACTTTTGTGTTCGCCCCAGGCGAATCACGAAAACGGATATGACCAGCACCAGCATCGCACACAGCGCAATCTGCCAGAACGAAAAACGGGCGGCGTCAAAAGGATACAACGCCGCAAGGTCTTCCGGCCAGAACAATTTACCCATATAGCGTGAGTAAGACAGGAAAATATTTGCAACCCTGTCTTGCAAAGGAAGAACAGTAACATCCATCATTGCGCCGCCGGCCCGCTGAACCAGAAACGTAATAGCGCTTGACACAGCCGCGAGAGCAAAGAAAGGGATTTTTTCGATCAGTATCCTGTACCAAATCGCGCGGCCGTCAGGAACAGCAGCGGATTTGCGGGAATTGCCCCCGGCGGTCGTGACAGGCTGCAATGCGGCAAATCGATTCAGCGGCCAATAATCCAGAAGCAGCAGAACGAACGGAAGCGTCACCAGCATCGGCTTTGCCATAAGACCCAGCGCGAAAAGGATAAGCGAGGCTATATACTTGAAGACGGACGGGCGTTTGACATATCCGGCATAAGCGGCCAGGGTCAGCAGCATGAAAAAGGTACTCAGCACATCCTTGCGCTCCGTGATCCACGCGACCGATTCCACATGCATTGGATGCAGGGCAAAGGCGGCGGCAACAAACGCACTCGGCCATAAGGAGCCGGTCATTTTCCTGAGAACCGCAAACAACAGTAAAGTATTGGCAAGATGCAGAACCACATTGACCAAATGCATCCGGCCGGGATGAAGGCCTAATAAATGACAATCAAGCATCAGAGAAAGCCATGTCACGGGATGCCAGTTGGTCGCATGACCGGAGGTGAAAGCCCAACGGATGTTTTGCGCGGTCAGCCCGCCTGAAACATGCTGATTCTGATAGACATAGTCATTGTCGTCAAAATCGACAAAGTCGAAAGTACGCGCCTGCCAGAAGACCAGCAGCGTGCTTGCTGTTAAAACAAAACATACCAAAAAAACGGAATATTTATTCATAAATTCAAGCATTATTAGTATGTCTTTAAGGAAATAACCCGAAGCAGAGACGTTTCATTAAGCCTGTCCCTATTATTCTTATCAGTCTTATTATTATTTATGTCTATCAAGGTATCATTTGCGGGCAAACCCCTTCAAATGTGATTTTAACGGGCTTGATATGTCCGTTTGGCTCAAACTCCATCCGGTCCATACAGGTGACGCGATGGTTGGGATGCGTTTCCCTGAGAGGCCTTCGATGGTACACAATATACCACTGGTCTGTCCCCGGTACATGCAAGACCGAATGGTGGCCGGCGCCGGTGGCAACCTTCGGATCCTGTTCTAAAATCTTGCCGATTCGATCAAACGGACCAAAAATACTGTCCGAGATCGCATAAGCGACTGAATAATCCGGCCCGCCCCACCCGCCTTCGGACCACATAAAATAAAACTTGCCGTCTTTGGAAAACATGCACGGCCCTTCGACATATCCTTTCGGGGTTACTTCCCGATAGAGCGTTCCATCCTCAAATGGCGCCAGTCTGGTAAAGCTGCTGTCAAGCCTGACCATATTGCAATGCCCCCAGCCGCCGTAATACATATAATACGAGTTATCTTTCTTATTGAAAAAGACATATTGGTCAATCGGCTGCGCTCCGTTGATAATGTCATTGATCAAAGGCTTTCCGATCAAATCGTGATAAGGGCCCTGGGGCTTGTCTGCCGCGGCCACACCGATGCCCCCGATTTCGCCCTTATGCACATCGTTGGCCCCGAAGAACAGGTAATATCGGCCGTCTTTTTCAATGACGCTGGGCGCCCACATGGCCCGTTTGGCCCACGAAACACCCGTCGTATCCAGAATACGCTCATGTTTGGTCCAATTCACTAAATCCAGCGACGAAAAACAATCGAAAAAGACCTGTTTCTCATAGGCGTCCGAATAGGTCGGGTAGATCCAGTACGTCTTGCCGTAAATCATCACTTCCGGATCCGCGTACCACCCTTCGAACAGCGGATTTCCCGACATGTTTTTTTTCTCGGTCAACGGAGTGGTTTGATTATCCGCAGGCCTTTTATCCGCTGCGGGTAAAGCCGTATCCCTGTTTGAAACCGTTGCCGATCGTACGCTCACCGGCTTTTCCGATTCGGCCTTTCGAGGAGGCCCGAGTTTTTCCGGGAGGTTTGGAGTTGGCGCGACCTCTCCGTGGAACATCCGCGTTATCTCGCCGGCAATTCGTAAATACCAGTCGCTGGGCAGTTCGTATCCGTCCGCATCCAGTGTCAACCAATATCCCTGATCGGGCGCATCGCTTCTCCGGGCCGCCAGCTTGAACATCGCCGTGCTTTCGTTGACCTCATCAAACATGGCGATCTTCAGCATCACCGCCCCAGCCTGTTTGGCATTAAACGCCTGGCGCCACAGAAACTCACCGCGATTTCTCGGAACGGCGTTCTTCGGGGTCTTGCGCTTCAGGTTGTGCCAGGAGAATCCGGGGAAAACGACCGGCATATAAAGCGGCCCGTTCGCAGCAGTCCAGGCCAGATCCGGGCCCAGTCTATCCAATTTCCATTGGTCCGCCGTGTCATTGTCACGATACCGGCCTACCGTCCAGGGCTGGATAACATCCATCATGCGGAATGCTTCCGTCCAACGCGGGTCGTTTCGACAATCGTAGGTGAGGGTTCGCCAGTGGGACGGAGTGCCGCCGATGTATGTGACCTGGTACGGCTTCGGCGCCTTTGTTTTGAACCACTCGATCACCTGCCTGGCCGTTTCAGGATCGCGCGGGACGTGACGATCTTCCTCCAGTCCCATGCCCCAGATCGATAACACGGGTTTTCCATTGTGGTGCAGGTAATTAGGGTGCGAGGTCACTTTTAAGTCATCAACCAGGTATTGCCAATCTTCGCGCAGTGTCTGGAAGAAGGTATCAGGATTTCCGCCAGTGATGTCATACTCTATAGCAAAGGTTCGCCCAAATTTCTCCGCGCCCGCCATCACGTTCCTGAGCACGACATCACCGCTATTGCGCTTGTCGCGTATGCTGCCCACAAAGCGCTGGACCAGCACGCCATCCAATCCGTATTCCTTCATCCACTGGAAGTGGCGCAGGACTGTTTTCCGGTTGTTCGCCGAGTAGAGGAAAGCCGGCTTTCCTCCAATTGTCATATTGGGCACGGGGTAAAGTTCATCGGGGTCCAACTCACTCAAATCGGGGTACATGTCGATGGTTAATGTCCCCGCGGCGGGCGTTCCCCACGCCCAGGTGCGCCAATTGCCATGGCCTGAGCCATCGCCGGCACAGGCAAACCACCCCTGATACCCAAACAGAACTTTGCCCTGCAATGTCGAGGAATCCACCACCGACTGGGCACGAGCATTGGGGCTTAGGAGCGCCAGCAGGGGCAGAACGACAATTCTGATAATCCCGTTCCGTATTTTCATCCGAGATTTCCTTTTCTACGGCAAGTCCCGCGTCCCATGTCAACGTTGGGCTGCTTTTTCACATAAAATAATCCGAAGCAGGGACGCTTCGGCCACGCTATATTACCAGCATAGCAACCCTGCCCCGGAAAATCCACCCAAAACCATCGTCGGCGACGACGGGGTATAGAAGATTGCTATCTGCGCCGCAGTGTAATAACCGCAGGCGGAGTATGAAATATGCGGCCTTGAGAAATTCATTTTGACAAGTGGCCGGGCAAACTTTAGAATCGCGGTTATCAACGGTTAATCTATACGCATAGCCACCTGGAAAACAGGAACAGGAGAAATGTTATGGAAAAGGCTTTTCGTGTTGAACAGATCCGCTCCGGTGCTTGTTTTTCTTATTTACT
>VGXU01000037.1 GCA_016873215.1 Planctomycetota bacterium | reverse complement strand
GCACAACGCCAAATCACGCGCAATGATAAAATAGATAATTTGCAAAATTATTTTTGGGTGTCTATAATATAGCAAATCGAGTGCCGAACACTATTGGGGCAGACCCCAATACCCTGAAAGGCAAGATAATGACCGGCTATCAGGGCTGGTTCAACTGCCCAGGCGACGGAGCAAACCTCGGCTGGGGAAGCTGGGGTACGAGTCGCGGCAGACGTTTTGAACCCGGAAAACTTAGCATTGATTTGTGGCCGGATGTATCGGAATACGATGATGACGAACTCTATGTCACAAAGTTTTTCCATGAAGACGGTACACCTGCAAAAGTCTTCAGCTCACACAATCGCAAAACTGTCCTCCGTCACTTTAAGTGGATGCGAGATTACGGAATTGATGGCGCCTTTATCCAGCGATTTAGCCATAACTTAGACAATAGCACTCAACGCTATCACAAAGACAAAGTGTTATCCAACGCACGTGAAGGAGCTAACCGCTACGGCCGAACCTATGCCGTCATGTACGACATTACCTCGATGCCGGACGATGAGATCATTACGGTATTCGATGACTGGAAAATGCTGTGTGACAAAATGCACATCACCGAAGACCCGGCCTACCAGCACCATAATGGAAAACCGTTGGTGGCAATCTGGGGAGTCGGCTTCAACGAAAAGATTAAAAAGCGGGCCGGCCTTGGAGTCTGCAAAGAACTGATCCAGAAATTCAAGGCAAACGGATACAGTGTCATGCTGGGCATCCCAACCGGATGGAGAGCACAGGACCTTGATGCCCTGGATGATCCGCAACTCCATAAGGTGCTGCTCATGGCCGATGTGCTGAGCCCATGGTCCGTTGGACGTTTTGGTGACATGCCGGAACTAAAAGAACACGCAGAAAAATGTTGGCAGGGGGATGTCCTTTGGGCCAAAGAGCACAACATCGACTATATGCCCGTCGTTTTTCCGGGCTTCAGCTGGTATAATCTTAAGGGCGACAAACTCGACAAGATTCCCCGCCTCAATGGCCAGTTTCTCTGGTCACAGGTCGTCGCTAATAAAAAAGCGGGCGCCGAGATGCTTTATATCGCAATGTTCGACGAAGTCGATGAAGGCACTGCTATCTTCAAATGCGCCAACAATCCGCCAACAAGCGGTGGAGTGAAATTCATAACATTCAACGGATTGCCGAGCGACTTTTACTTGCGACTGGCGGGCCAGGCGGGTAAACTTCTTCGCGATGAAATCCCACTGACAGAAACCGTTCCTGTAAAGATAGAGAATTCTCGAGGAAATACAAATGTCAAATAAATACAAACAGATAAGGATCCATATCATGGTCTCTATTCTGACCAGCATGCTGGCCTCTCTTGCCGTTGCAAACCAGCCGGACCCGACGAAACATACTATTGAACCGGTTGACCCGGCATCGTTTGATCTGACCCAGCCGACCTTGTTTATCATGCCTTACTCACATCTCGACGACATCTGGCGCTGGTCCTATCCTCAGACCATTCGTGATTTCCTGAAGAACACGCTGGACGAGAACTTTGCGGCCTTTGAGAAATATCCGCACTTTGTTTTTAACTGGTCCGGTGCCAGCCGCTATGCTATGATGCGTGAGTATTATCCTGAAAAGTACGAAGAACTGAAAAAATGGGTAGCCGCGGGTCGTTGGTATCCCAGCGGCAGTTCATGGGTCGAAAATGATACCCTCATCCCCTCGACTGAGTCCATCATTCGCCAGGTACTGCTTGGCAGAAAATACTTCTACAATGAATTCGGCAAAGAGAGTCTCGAATACATGCTGCCGGACTGCTTCGGTTTTGCATACTCGCTACCCTCCGTTTTAAGCCACTGCGGTCTCCGCGGCTTCTCGACACAAAAACTTACATGGGAATCGGCTAATGGAATCCCATTCAATATCGGGCGTTGGGTTGGTCCGGACGGGAAATGGGTTATTGCGGCTCTCAATGCCGGCGACTACGCCAAATCACATCACGATGTATATGCTACCGATGAAAAAATACTCCAACGCCTGAAAGACAACAAAGAAAAAACAGGTCTGGCCACAGATCTGTACTATATGGGCGGCGGCGATAAAAACAATGCTGACCGCGGGGGCAGTCCCCAGAAGGTTTCGCTTGAGACCCTTGAGAAATGCTATGCGGCAAAAGGTCCGGTCAAGGTGATCGCCGGCCCGTCGGATACGATGGTTCGCGCCATCACCGATGAACAAGTAAAAAATTTCCCGACATGGGAAAAAGACCTGTTGCTGATTAAGCACTCCACCGGTGTACTGACGTCACAGTCTTACTTGAAAAAGCTTAACCGTGATGCCGAACTGTTGGCAGATGCCGCTGAGCGTGCCGCCGTTTCAGCATCTCTTATTACCGGTGCTGCCTATCCGGCTGATGCGATGAATCATGCGTGGGGTCTGACCCTGCGCAATCAGTTCCACGACACTCTTCCGGGAACCAGTATCCCGAAGGCTTATGAATATGCATGGAACGATGGAATCGTTGCCCTTAACCAGTTTGCCGGCGTCTATGCCGATGCCGTCGGTTCGCTGGCACGCTCGCTCAACACCGATGTCAAAGGAGTTCCGCTGGTAATCTACAATCCGCTTTCGATCAATCGCGAAGATATTGTGGAGGCCTTAATACCCGAAGAGCTGGCTGACGCCAAAGCAATCACTGCTTTTAATGCACAGGGACAGCCGCTGCCTACACAACTGACTACCGGATGGGACGGGAAACGCCGTGTGCTCTTCCAGGCAAAACTTCCACCCGTCGGGGCCGCAGTTTACGCATTGCGCGAAGGCACTCCGCCAAAGGTGAAAGACGGACACCTTGCCGTCAGCAAAAACTCGCTCGAAAACAACCATTATATTGTCAAAATCGATAAAAACGGCGATATTGCCAGCATCTTCGACAAACAGGTTGGCAAAGAACTGTTCGAAAAACCATCGCAGCTTGAGTTCATCGCAGACTTCCCTGACGAAAAGCCCGCATGGCGTATCTACTGGAAAGACATCAAACAACCGGCGCGCAGTGTGGCAGGAAACCCGGTTTATCTCCGTGTGGTGGAAAAAGGCCCGTTGCGTATCGCCATCGAAGTGGTGCGCGAAAACGAAGGCTCAAAAATCGCGCAGCGGATTCGGCTTTCAGCCGGCACCGACGGCAGCCGTGTAGAAGTGGATAACCACCTCGATTGGAAAAGTCGCGGGACTCTGCTCAAGGCTGCGTTTCATCTGACCGCTGCCAATTCGAATGCAACCTACAATCTGGATATGGGAACGATTCAGCGCGGCAATAGTCATGAAAAACAGTATGAAGTGCCATCTCATGCCTGGATTGATCTAACCGATTCTTCCAAATCTTACGGTGTTTCCCTGCTGACCGGCTCTAAATATGGAAGTGACAAGCCCGATGACAACACCCTCCGCTTGACCCTGTTGCACTCGCCCGACACCAACGAGTGGGAAGACGAAACACTCGACTGCGGTAAAATGAGGGAAATGCGGTGGCAGGACTGGGGCCGTCATGAATTTAAGTACGCAATCACCGGTCATAAAGGCGACTGGCGTGACAGTCAAATTCACTGGCAGGCACAGCGGTTTGAACAGCGTCCTGCCGCATTCGCCGTACCGCGTCACAAAGGCGACAGGGGAAGCTCTTTCTCGCTGTTAAACATCAATACCCAGCAGGTCAATGTGCAGGCCGTTAAGATGGCTGAATACGACTCAGGTGTGGTTGTTCGTTTACAGGAGTTAACGGGTCGCCCATGCACCGGCACTACATTATCCGCAGTTCTGCCGATCAAATCCGCCGAGGAACTCGACGGGGCCGAACGCCCGCTGGGTGAAAAGCCGGCCATAGAAGACGGAAAGCTGAACATGAACTTTACCCCCTATGAACTGAAAACGGTTCTGTTGACAATCCCCGCTGTCGAGACCCAAGCTGTAACCCAGCCGGTCGCGCTGAAATACGATACCGATATATTCAGCTATAATAACAATCGTGAAGACGGCTACGCCAATCTCAAAGATAGGAAACAAGGTTCGACTGGAAGCTTTGACGGCAAAGGTGGCACCTTCCCCGCTGAAATGATTGGCGACACTGTTCAACTGGGTAATGTTTCTTTTGCTATTGGCCCGCGTAAAGAGGGTGCCCGCAATTCTGTGGCATGCCGCGGACAGAGCATTGACCTGCCGGCGGGCACCGCCGTCCTGCACCTGCTGGCGGCAGCCGATGTGGATACCGACGTGGTCTTCCGTGCCGGTGATACTGATCTTCCGCTGACGATCGGCGGCTGGTCTGGATACATGGGATCCTGGGATAACCGCGAGTTTGAAGGTTTTGTTGCCGAGTTGTCTTATTCACTGCGTAACGACCTCAAGCGGATCGCTCCGGCCTTCATCCGCAATCAGCGCATTGCATGGTGCGCCTCACACCGTCACCTGCCTGCGGCCGACACACTGTATGAATACGGTTATCTGTTCGCCTATCGTCTGGAAATTCCAGGAGGCGCAGCCAGTATTACGCTGCCGAATTCCCCGTTCGTGCGCATTGCTGCTATGAGTGTTGGCGACGAAGGCCATGCTGTTGCTCTGCAGTCGCCTTTCGAAGATTTGCATCGCGATGATGCCTTTAGGGATCGCTTTAATGTACCATTGGTATCGACTAAATAACAGAATACATTCTGAAAGATTAGCATACTAAAGACCCATATGAAAGGATTTAAGACATGAAAACAGTGATTCATTCCACGGTAACACTGGCAGTAATTTTTCTGGGGATTTTCTTTTGCTCTGTCCATGCAAGCGACTGGCCGCAATGGAGAGGCCCAAACCGCGACTCGATCTGTACTGAGACAGGCCTGCTCCAGGAATGGCCTGAAAAAGGCCCTGAACTGCTCTGGAAATGTACTGGATTGGGGAGCGGTTATGCCACAATCGCCATCGCCAAGGGCAGATTTTTCACCACAGGAGATCATAAGTTGACGGAAGAAGGCGAGCCTTTAGGATATGTTATGGCGTTTGATCTCCACACACAAAAGAGGTTATGGATATCTGAAATTGGTCTGAAAGGGCAAAATGGCGCCTGCTGCACCCCGACAGTGGATGGGGCTCTTCTCTACGTCCCCAGCGGTGACGGGAATCTGGTTTGCCTGGAAACAGAGACAGGCAAGGAGATTTGGCGCAAGAGTCTGCCCCGTGAGTTTGGCGGCAAGGTGATGAATGAGTGGAAATACAGCGAGTCACCATTGGTTGACGGCGACAAGGTAGTTTGCTCGCCGGGCGGTAAAGAAGCGGCGATGGTTGCTCTTAACAAAAAAACCGGCGAGGTCATTTGGAAGTGTCCTCAGCCTGACATTGCTCGTCCGGAAAATAAGCCCGGCGCTGGTTATGGTTCGATCGTCATTGCCGAAGTGGAAGGGTTAAAACACTATATTGCGGTTACTGGTGTGGGAGCGATCGGGGTCTCAGCCGAAACAGGCAAGTGTCTGTGGAGCCACAACCGGATCGCCAATTATACCGCCAATATTCCGACACCGCTGGTACACGGCAATTATGTCTTTCTTATCGCCGGTTACGAAACAGGAGCCAACCTCCTTAAACTGACGCGTACCGGCGATATGATCAAGGCTGAAGAAGTCTATTACCTTGGACGAAGCAAAATGGGGCAGGATGGATTCATTAATTGTCATGGCGGCGTTGTGCTGGTTGGAGACTATATCTACGGAGCCCACGGTGACCACGGACAGCCCGGAAATCCGACCTGTGTTGAGTTCCTGACCGGCAAAATCATGTGGAAAAAAGAACCGCCCGCGAAACGGGGCTCTGCTTCGGTATTGTACGCGGACAATCGGATTATATGGCGCTGTGACGATGGGACGGTGTTTTTGGTTGATCCAACCCCTCTGGAATTCCGGATCAAGGGGATGTTCAAAGAGGCAGTAACTAAGGGCAACGCCTGGGCTCACCCTGTGATTTGCGATGGTCGGCTTTACTTGCGTTCGCAGGATACGCTTATGTGTTACGATGTGCGGGCCAATTAATAGAATTAATTGCATATGACTAATACCCAACTATCGCCGGAAAACTCGGTTTATTAAAAGGATGTCTATTTGTATGAAAACTGCCAGTTTGTTTTTATTTGGCGTTGCTTTTGTCGTTTGCTCGGCCCATGCGGGCGACTGGTCGCAATATGGCCGCACCATGTACCGAAATATGGTTTCTGACGATACGGGACTTCCCGTTTCATTTGAAGTCGGCGATGCGGAAACCCCGGCAAAAAATATTAAATGGAAAGTCACCTTCAATGATGAAATTCGCGGCTTTCCGATTGTGGCCGATGGAAAAGTCTATTTGGCCGCCGCGGCCGCCAAAGATAATCCGAAATATCCGCTGCCGACCAGGCCGGACTGGAAAAAAGGAACACTCTATTGCTTCGACGAACAGACAGGCAAATCCCTCTGGCAGTTCACCTCCAATGAAGAACAAAAAGGGGGTACAATCGGTCAATTCGGGCTTACCACGGCGCCGGTTGTTGAAAAAGATCGCCTTTATCTCTTTGGCGGACGCAACTATGTATTTTGTCTTACCACCGATGGGCTGGGCGCCGGAAATACAGGCCCGATTACCAACGAAGAAGAGCTTTACAAGATCAAAGCACCCTATAAAATTGAGGCCGGTGATGCCGACATGGTTTGGCAATTCGACGCAAAAAAACAGTGGCCCCAGATTAATTATCATAATGCGTACGCTTACGCACCGCTGGTCGTTGGCGATTATATCTATGCTTCGACCGGTAATGGAGCCGTTAAAGATCTTGAGTATATGGATACCGATCATCCGCCGCGCCCCAATGCCGATGTTCCGACGCTGATGATGTTGGACAAGAAAACCGGCCGGTTGATTGCCGCCGACACCGAACTGATGGGACGCGGCATGATCCACGGATCATGGGGTACGCCCTGCGTTGGAATTATTAAAGGGAAAAAGCAAATCCTGTTTGGCGGCTGTGATGGTGTTATCTATGGATTTGATCCCGAACCGGAACTCGTACCGGGCGAAGTTGGAAGGTTGAAGAAAATCTGGTCGTTTGATTTAAATGTCCATCTGGGTGCCAAACGTCGTTTTGAAACGTTTGGTGCGCCCGTCTGTGTGGATGGACGGGTCTATGCCGCTGTAAGCGATGACTGGACCCATCCAAAAGAGCCCGGAATCCTCGTCTGCATCGATGCCTCCGGCAGGGGGGATATCACTCACTCCGGATTGGTCTGGCAATACCGTGATATCGGAATTTCAGAGGGGGCGGTTTCCGTTTCCAAAGGGTTGGTTTATGCCTCCGACCTCAACGGCCGGATTCATTGCATCGACAAAGATACCGGGAAAGCCTGCTGGGTGCTGAAAACCAAGGGCGATATTCGGGCAAACACGGTTGTTGCCGATGGAAAGGTATATGTTGGTAACAGCAAGGGAGAATTTTATATTCTCAAAGAAGGCAAAGAGCTGGAAATCCTGCATCAGGCACGATTCCCGCAAGGCATCAGCGGTTCTTGTGTTGTGGCCAATGGTAGATTGTTCATACCGGCTGGTGATACGCTTTATGTTATTCAGGAAACAGAAGGGAAATCAACATTATGACGACCTCATTACAGAAGATGATTATTCAGGATCGAATCGCCCTGAAAAACGGGCATGGAAATATGCCCTATCTCGAACTTCGTTTTAATGGAGCCGAGGTTCATCTCTATCTGCATGGCGCACATGTTCTGCATTACCAGCCTGCCGGACAACGTCCTGTCCTTTGGCAGAGCAAATCGAGTTTATTCGAGCCGGGCAAACCCATCCGCGGAGGCATTCCAGTCTGCTGGCCATGGTTCGGAGCGCATCCAAATGACCCCAAACAACCCCTTCATGGTGTTGCCCGCCTGGCCGAATGGGAACCCGTGCGGTCCTCTGCGACTTCCGAAGCTGCCACCGCGACCCTGAAACTCCCGGCGTCGGTTTACCCGGATGCCTCATTACAGCTTACGGTTGAATTAAGCGATCACCTTTCTGTAACTCTGACGACCATCAATAACCGTGATACGGATATAAACTTTACCGAGGCGCTGCACTCCTATTTTGCTATTCAGGATATTCATGCTGTCACCGTTACCGGCCTCGAAGGGCAACGCTACATCGACAAACTTTCTTCTGACAAGTCTCTTCAAACTCAAAATGGTCCTATCTCCTTTTCGGCGGAAACGGATCGTGTCTATACAGATACATCACATGCCTGTGCCGTGATTGACACTGCTCTTAAGCGAAGAATTCATGTCAGCAAAGAAAACAGTCTTTCCACGGTAGTATGGAATCCATGGATTGAAAAATCCATCCGAATGCCGGATTTTGGTGACCGTGAATATCTCGAAATGGTGTGCGTGGAAACCGCTAATTGCGGTTCAAACGCTGTAACACTGCCTCCGGGGCAGACACATGCAATGCATCTTCGAATCAGTACCCAAAAAGATTCTTGAAATCGATTAATAATCTAAACAAATAAAGGATAAAAAGATGACAAAAACCAAAAATATTATGAAAGTACTGGCACTTTTTTTACCGGGTATTTTTGCCGTAGGCTCCAATATCGGAACCGGAAGCGTAACCACCATGTCAAAAGCCGGAGCGGATTTCGGCATGCAATTGCTTTGGACAATCCTGTTGTCCTGCTACGCGACCTACTTCATGATCTGTATTTACGGAAAATTTGCTCTGGTCACCGGCCAGACCGCGTTGCAGGCTTTCCGTAAATACATCCACCCGGCCATGGGCATCTTTTTTATCGTTGCTCTGACCGCAGCCGTCAGCGGCAGTATGGTCGGAGTGATGGGGATTGTTGCGGACGTATGCTATGTGTGGTCGAAAGCCGTAATTGAAGGAGGAATCCATCCGATTTTCTTTGCCGCCTTTTTCATCTTTCTGGTTGACTATGTTTTGTGGCGAGGAAAGACTGAGTTTTTCCAGCGGGCGCTGGCCGTCACCGTTTCGATTATGGGTATCAGCTTCCTGATCAACTTTTTCCTCACGATGCCCCCGCTGGTCGACATCATCAAGGGGCTGATCCCGAATCTGCCGAAAGAAAGCGTCGATAAGGGCGGGCCGTTTATGGTGATTGCCGGAATGGTTGGAACCACCGTCTTCTCCGGAATGTTCATCATCCGTACCACGCTGGTCAAAGAGGCCGGCTGGACCATGAAAGACTTCAAGCACCAGCGTAATGATGCCGCTGTCTCCGCAACGTTAATGTTTTTGATCAGTTCGGCTATCATGGCCGCTGCCGCGGGGGCTCTGTATGCTAAACATATCCCGCTCGATAAGGTCTCCCAAATGCTCACCCTGCTGGAACCGTTGGCCGGAAAATTGGGCGCAGCGATCTTTGCTTTCGGGATTATTTCTGCCGGGGTCGGCTGCTCCGTTCCGAATATTCTGATGCTGCCGTGGCTGTTGTGCGATTATAACAACTCTCCCCGCGATATGACCCTGACGAAATACCGCATCATGATTGTTCTCTTTTCGTTGCAGGGACTGGTTGTTCCGATCGTCGGCGGGAAACCGATTCTGGTCATGGTTGTTTCTCAGGCGCTCAGCTCGGTTCTCTTGCCAATGACAACGATTTGTATTCTCTATCTTACCAACCGCAAGGATTTGATGAAGGAGCACGTTAATAAGATTGGCGCGAATATCGTTCTGGTTTGTATTCTAATATTGGCCCTTTTCAACGCGTTTACAGGCTTGAAGGGCGTTATTGCTCTGGTTAAAAACCCGCCCGCAGTGACTCAGCCGGCTGTTAACACTAAATAATGTTATTAAATCTGATAAAACAGAGGAAAAAAATCATGCAAATTCCCTATATACTGTTCCTGGAACCCAACCGGGTCTGGCGGACCTACCCCGGCGGGAAAAAACTCGATATCATGGAAGGTAAGACGCAGCCAGAAGATACTCACTTCCCCGAAGACTGGATCGGCTCAACAACCCGCGCAGTAAACAAAGGCCGTGAACATCTCATCGAAGAAGGCTTGTCCAAAGTTACTATCGGCGGAGAAACACAGACGCTTAAGGCGCTCTGCGAAAAATATCCGGATGCACTGCTCGGCGCAGCGCACGTCGCGAAATACGGAGCAAACACGCAGTTCCTTCTTAAGTTTCTCGACTCCGCGATCCGGCTGCATATCCAGTGTCACCCAACCATTCCGTTTGCGCAAAAATATCTCAACAGTAACTCCGGAAAAACCGAGGCCTACGTCATCCTGAGTATCCGTGATGAAGTCAGGGAACCCTACATCTATATGGGCTTCCAGCACCCGCCGGAAAAGGCGGAATTCAAACGAATGATCGAAGAACAGGACGGTAAAGCCATGCTTTCCTGCTTCGAAAAAATCCCGATTAAGCCGGGTGATGTCTTTATGGTTCCCGGCGGAATGCCGCATGCCATCGGGGAAGGCGTCTTCATGATCGAAATTATGGAACCCACCGACTTTGCCGTCCGCATCGAATTCGAGCGAGGCGGCTATGTCTTGCCGGAGTCATCGCGTTTCATGAACCGGGGCATTGACTTTGCCATTTCTATGTTTAATTATGATCCAACTCCGATAGAGATGATCAAAGAACGTTTTTTCTGCAAACCGCGTGTGCTGAAAACGCAAAATCAAAGCGCCGAATATGCATTGATTGATGAACAGAAAACCCGCTGTTTCAGTGTTAACCGCATCGAGGTTAAGGATTGCTATGCAAAAGAAGCAAAAACTTTCTATATCGGCATCGTCTCAAAGGGATCCGGCACAATTGTCACTGGCGGCCAAACCTATTCGGTTAACATGGGATCGAAATTCTTTATTCCTTACCAGACCGGCCCGGTTACATTTGAATCTAAAAGCGGTATGGAAATCATCGCCACGTTTCCTCCCGAATGAAATTCACGGAGATATTAAACGAATGAACGAACTCTCCGGTAAAGTCCGGAATATTCGACCTCAAGCAGAAGCCTCCACTTTGCTCCGGGATACAGATTCATCCCCGGTTTTTAAAGCCGGGGTTTTCTGCAAGGTTTTATAAATTAATCGTAATTGTATTTTTAATATTCCGCCGCAATTCTACAGGTTTCAACCCGTGGTTGTTGACTTGGGGTATCAATCTCAAACACAACTGCGAAAACAGCTTACCCGCCGGGACTTCCCGGGGAAACAAATCAACAGCGTGATGAACGGATTACCCGGCGGCGCCAAGCACATATCCGAATGTTTATCCATTGGGGGGCTATGCAGTTCTTGCCGGGGTTTATCAAGACAAACAAATTCCAGGTATCGGGGGCATGGATAATGCAGGTATTCCAATCCCGGAATACAAGGCATATGCAAGCCAGTTCAATCCGATTAAATATGCCCTGGATGTCTGGGTCCGCCTGCTCAAAGGGGCCGGAATGAAATATATTGTCATCACCACCAAGCACCATTATGGTTTTGCCCTCTACGACTCAAAAGTTACTAATTGGGATGTTGTTGATGCTGCGCCATACGGTATCTAGCACCCAATAGACCCCACAGTACCAGTTATCTTAAAAGGCATCTATAAGCTGCCGGAAAGTAGCTCAATCCGGAATATTCTTGTATTTATGGTTGTAATTGAAGAGTATATTGTAAAAGCAGTTTGAAAGGCTGGAAATATGAAACGGACATTCATTTTGACGGGAATAGTTATTATTTTTGCATTCAAATACGGTTTCTCATCACCCTGCGTCCGGTTTGAAATACAGCCGGAAAATCTCGAATTGATGACTCCTTTATCTCTGGAGCTGGAGGGAACCATTTGTTTGGGCGATGACGAGCAGTATGTTCTTTGCCGTGTCGATGGAGAATGGAAAAATTTCCTTGCCTGCCAGCCTGAATTGGGGCATACTGCCAATCTTTGGTTTCTCCCGGATAAGCCCATTTTTCCCGGTGAAAAGGTGATATTGGAACTGACGACCAAAAAGCGGGACTCATACAAAACACCGCATCATGTGGTCAAGGATAATAAGATGCTAACGCTTCGATATCAGGACCGTGATATTGTTAGTTATAATTATGCACTGCACCCCGTGCCGGAGGGAGTTGATCCGGCGTTTCGTCGCAGCGGATTTCTTCACCCGCTGCTGTCGCCTGACGGCAAGGTATTGACACGGATTCAGCCGCCGGACCATTATCATCACTACGGCATCTGGAATCCGTGGACAATGACCCATGTGGATGGCAGGGAGGTTGACTTCTGGAACTTGGTTAAAAAGCAGGGGACCGTTCGTTTCGCGGGATTTGTATCCACAGCCTCAGGCCCGGTGTTTGCCGGTTTCCAAACCCGGCAGGAGCATGTCATGTTCCAGGCCCAAGGGCAGGAAAAGACAGCGATTGTCGAACTGCTTGATGTGCGCAGTTCATGCTGCACAATCGATAATAAACCCGTCTGGGTGATTGATTTTACGAGCCGGCTTCAAAATGTTCTGGAAAGTACGATTGTGCTGGACGAGTACCGGTACGGCGGAGGGATCGGATTTCGTGCGACAGAAGAGTGGACCAAAGACAATAGTTCTGTCCTGACCTCCGAGGGCAAGACCCGCGCCGATGCGGACGGCACACGGGCGCGGTGGTGTGACCTGCGGGGTGCGACGGGAAAAGATCACACCTCGGGAATTTTATTTCTGAGTCACTGCAGCAACCGCCAGCACCCGGAACCGATGCGGGTGTGGTCGGTGGAAATGAACGGCCGGGGTGATGTGTTTTTTGAGTTCTGCCCGATTCGCCTGGCAAGCTGGAATTTGGAACCGGGACAGGAATATGTTTTACGATATCGTATGATTGTCTATGATGGAACAATAACCCCTAAAACTGCGGAGATATTATGGAAAAACTTCACACAGCCGGCCAGGCCGGTAAAAAAGTAAAAAAATGTGTCCTTGCGACGATTATCGCGCTGACGGCAATGCTTTTAGCCAATGAGTGTCTGGCCGATGGAAATGTTCTGATCTATACCAAGAATGGCAAGGGATATAAGCATGAAAACGTCCCGGCCAGTGTTGAATGCCTGAAGAAAATCTGCAAAGACAACCAATGGACATACGAGGTAACCGACAACGCCTCGATTTTCACCGCTGACAAAATCAGCAAATTCGATGTCCTGGTCTTTTCCAACACCAACAATGAAACGTTTGACACCGATGAGCAAAAAAAGGTATTTCAGGACTACATTCGCCACGGCGGCGGTTTTGTCGGCATTCATTCTGCCTGCGGCTCCGAACGCAACTGGCCGTGGTTCTGGGCGAACCTGGGGGGTAAATTTGTTCGCCATCCCAAGTTTCAGCCGTTTGAGATCAAGGTTATTGATTCCAGACATGCGTCTTCGGCCCATCTGCCGGAGGTGTGGAAATGGCAGGATGAATGCTACTTTATGAATGAGCTGAACCCCGGTATCCATGTTGTGCTGGCTGTTGACCTGCGTACCATAAATGATGACCAGAAAGAGAAATACCCGGGACGCGTCTTCGGAGATTATTTTCCGCTGGCATGGTATCAGGAGTTTGACGGCGGACGCCAATGGTACACGGCGCTGGGGCATGACCCCAAACACTATCAGGATAAAAACTTCATTAAGCATTTAACCGGCGGAATCCAGTGGGCCATGATCAAAACAAAAACTGAAAATGTGAAATAGAAAGGCAATAAAAATGAAACGCAGGGATTTTCTGAAAAATACAGCGGCGGCGACAGCGGGATTGTTCGGATTGCCGACCATTGTTTCTTGTACGGTATTTGGACAAAAGGCTCCAGGCGGCAAAATCAATATCGCACAGATTGGCTGTGGCCGAATCGCACGTGAACATGATTTGCTGGAAACAATCAAACACGATATGTGCAGGATTGTCGCAGTGGCCGATGTGGATTCCAAACGTGCAGCCGACTGCAAAAAATGGATTGAGGATTACTACGCGAAAAAAACAAAAAAAGAAAATTATATTGACGTAAAAACATACTGCGATTATCGGCAGATTCTGCAAGACAAAAGTATCGATGCGGTAATTATTTCCACCCCCGACCACTGGCATGCTCAGCCCGCGATGGAATCGGCGCTGGCCGGAAAACATATCTACCTGCAAAAGCCCGCCTCGCTGACGATACGCGAAGGCCGTCAGATGAGTGATGCCGTAACAAAGGCCGGAGTTGTTTTCCAGGTAGGCAGCCAGCAGCGCTCGCAAACTCCGTGGCCGCAGTTCCATAAAGCCTGCCAATTGGTGAGAAATGGCAAGATCGGTTCGATTAAGCATATCCAGATCGGTCTCAGCACTGATCCCGGCTGCGGTGAAGAAGCCCAGATGCCTGTACCGGACAATCTGAATTATGATATGTGGCTGGGTTCGACGCCGCTTGTGTATTACACCGAAAAGCGGGTACATCCGCAAAAAGACTATTCTCGTCCCGGCTGGCTGCGATGCGAGCAATTCGGTGCGGGGATGATTACCGGCTGGGGCGCCCATCACATCGATATAGCCCACTGGGGGACGGGTGCGGAGTTGACAGGTCCTGTAGAAGTCGAGGGGCAGGCCGAATTTCCCAAATCCGGCCTGTGGAATGTCCATGGCGATTTCAAAGTCTTTGCTAAATATGCAAGCGGCATAACCATGGAAATCAGCAGCGCATTTCCCAACGGAGTGCGTTTTGAGGGAACAGAAGGCTGGATTTTTGTTGCGCGCGGCAATGTCGGGGTTACCGCAAGTGATCCGACTTCTGGCAAATCCAAAAACAGCCATTTGATGGCAAGCGATCCGAAGATTCTTGACATCCAAATTAAAGACAGCGAGATTCTTCTTTATAAAAGCCCCGAACAGCATTTAAACTGGCTGGAATGCATCCAGACCGGCAAACAGACAGTAGCTCCTGTTGAAGTTGCGCATCGCTCGTGCAGTGCGTGCCTGGTCAGCTCTATCGCGATGAAGCTGCGGCGTAAACTCAAATGGGATCCTGCCAAGGAACTGTTTATCGGTGATGACGATGCCAATTCAATGTTGTCGCGTCCTCAGCGTAAGCCCTATGGTACTAATTATGTTGTAATATAAAATATTCCGAATGTTTTTCTTAAAGGATGAAGATGAAGACGATTTGTATAGCAATCGCAGTGCTGACGTTATTGTGTCTGACAGGCTGCCGGATGAACGGCCGGCAGGAACAAGTGAAACTGATTACTCTGGACCCCGGGCACTTTCATGCCTCGCTTGTCCAGAAGACCATGTACCCGCAGATCAGCCCGGATGTGTATGTCTATGCGCCCGCGGGATCGGATGTGCAGGATCACCTCGATGGGATTAAACGGTTCAATACCCGCGCGGAAAATCCCACCTCATGGAACGAAATCGTCTATACCGGGGACGATTACCTGCAGAAAATGCTTACCGAAAAGAAAGGCAACGTGGTCGTCATCTCCGGCAAAAATGCCCGAAAGACTGAGTATATATCTGAGGCGGTCGGCGCCGGCTTTAATGTGCTTGCAGACAAACCCATGATCATTACATGGGAAAAGTTTCCGCTGCTGGTGAAAGCGTTTGAAACCGCTGATAAGAACAAGGTGCTACTGTATGATATTATGACCGAACGATATGAAATTACAACGATACTTCAGAAGGAACTGTCACAAATTCCGGCAGTCTTCGGCAGCCTGCAGAAAGGCTCTCCGGACAATCCGGCCGTCACCAAGGAAAGCGTCCATCACTTTTGCAAGAATGTTGCCGGAAATCCCATCAAACGCCCGGCGTGGTTTTTTGATTCTGCTCAGCAGGGCGAAGGACTCGTGGACGTCTCAACGCATCTGGTGGATTTGATCCAGTGGGAATGTTTCCCGGAAAAAGTCATTGACTATAAAACCGATATCCAAATGCTCAGTGCCCGCCGCAGGACAACCCCAATAACTCTCCCGCAGTTTCAGAAAGTCACTCGTCTGGATAGTTATCCCGGTTCCCTCGGCCGCTATATCAAAGACGGCGTTGTCAGCGTCTATTGCAACGGCGAAATGATCTACAGGATCAACGGCGTTTGCGCGAAAGTCTCGGTCACGTGGAATTTCCAGGCTCCGGAAGGTGCCGGCGATACGCATTATTCGATCATGCGAGGCACCAACTGCAATCTGGTCATTCAGCAGGGTGCCGAACAAAACTATAAACCGATGCTCTATGTCGAAGCCGTTGCCGGAGCCGAAATTGATGCGAATCTCAAACAGGCCATCGACACAACCCTCCAGAAAAAATATCCCGGCATCCAGCTCGAAGCGGCCGGTTCGGGCAAGTGGAAGGTTACTGTTCCGGAAAAGTACCATGTCGGGCATGAGGCGCATTTCACGCAGGTCATGGAGAGATATCTCCAGTATCTTGGTGAAGGAAAACTGCCGGATTGGGAAGTGCCCAATATGATCGCCAAGTATTATACGACAACAACAGCCCAGAAACTGGCTGGGAAGCAGTAATACAGAAACAGTAATGATGAATATAACGAAATTGTGTATGTAGAGGATGTTAGGAGATTTAGTATGATATTACATGAAAGAAAATTGAAGATGGGAATGGTAGGAGGGGGTCCGGGTGCTTTTATTGGAGAGGTTCATCGCAAGGCCGCAAGATTGGACGGGGGAATCGAATTGGTGGGCGGAGCATTTGATATTAATCCCCGCAAATCCAAGCAAATGGCCAAGGAATTATGCCTGGACAAAAAACGCTGCTATGGCAGCTATGAAGAAATGATTGGAAAAGAGATGGAATATCCTGAAGGTGAACGGATGGATTTCATCTCTGTTTGTACACCGAATAACTGGCATTTCCCAATTGCAAAGGCTTGTCTGGAGGCCGGTTTTCATGTCATGTGCGAAAAACCGATGACGGTAACGGTCAAAGAGGCCCGTGAATTAGTCCGAATTGTCAAGAAAACACGTCGCGTATTTGGTCTGATGCACAATTACACAGGATACCCAATGGTCAAACTCGCACGCGATATGGTGCAAAACGGAGCTATCGGAAAAGTTCGAAAGATTGTCGTACAGTACCCGCAGGGGTGGCTGGCCACGGCATTGGAAAAGACCGGCCAGCAGCAGGCGTCCTGGAGGACGGACCCGAAACAAAGCGGGGCTTCCGGCTGCGGCGGCGACATCGGAACCCATGCCGAAAATCTGGCTGAATATATCACGGGCCTGAAAATGACGCATTTGTGTGCGGAGTTGACGACCTTTGTCAAAGGGCGAAAACTGGATGATGATGTCAACTGTTTAGTTAAGTATCAGACCGGCGTCAAGGGTGTCCTTCATGCCAGTCAGATTTCTGTGGGTGAAGAAAATAATCTGGCCATTTGGGTCTATGGTGAGAAAGGCGGGTTAGAGTGGCACCAGGAACACCCCAACTACCTGTATGTCAAGCCGCTTGGCGGTGTGATGCAGGTTTGGAAACGCGGCAACGATTATGTGGGGCAGTACAGTGCGGCCGCTGGGCGGGCAACACGGCTGCCGTTCGGGCATCCAGAGGCATTTATCGAGGCCTTCGCAAATAATTATCGAAACTTCGCCGATACGGTGCGTGCGAAAATTCAGAGGGTAAAGCCGGATCCCCTGATGCTGGATTTTCCGGATGTGAACGACGGGCTGCGGGGGATGCTGTTCCTCGAAACACTTGTCGGCAGCGCCAAGAGCAAACAAAAATGGACTGAATTTCACAAATAAATTTTAGCTTACAGGAGATATAAACATGGCAAGACCCGTTACGATATTTACCGGCCAATGGGCGGATTTGAAACTGGAAGACCTGGCAAAAATGATGGCCGAAATCGGCTACCATGGTTTGGAATTAGCCTGCTGGGGAGACCATATGGATGTTTTTAAGGCGGCCGAGGATTTAGATTATTGCAAACGGCAAAAGGCGATATTGCAGAAGTATGATCTTCAGTTGTATGCCATCAGCAATCACCTGGCCGGGCAGTTGGTCTGCGATCTCAATAACGACAGCCGTTCCGACCTGTTTGCACCAGCCGATTGTGCCGGCAATGCAGAAAAGAAACGGAAATGGGCCATCAAGGCTATGAAGGCGACGGCCAAAGCCGCCAAAAACATGGGCGTCAAGATTGTCAACGGCTTTACCGGATCGAGTATCTGGCACCTGCTGTATAGTTTCCCGCCGGTCAGTGACCAGATGGTCAGTGACGGATTTAAGTATTTTGCTGATATGTGGAATCCGATTCTGGATGTATTTGATGAATGCGGCGTTCGATTTGCTCTGGAGGTACATCCCACTGAAATCGCCTTTGATATTGTCACGGCCAAGCGGGCGCTGGAGGCCATCAAATACCGCAAATCCTTCGGATTTAACTTTGACCCAAGTCACCTGCACTGGCAGATGGTCAACCCGGCACGGTTCATCAAAGAATTTCCCGATCGTATTTTCCACGTTCACATGAAAGACGCCGCATTACAGATTGACGGCTATAACGGCATCCTTGCTTCCCATTTGAATTTCGGCAATTCGCAGCGGGGCTGGGATTTCCGGTCACTGGGGCATGGTGGAGTCAATTTTGAGGAGATTATTCGCGCTTTAAATCATGCCGGTTATACCGGGCCGCTTTCGGTTGAGTGGGAAGACTGCGGAATGGAGCGCGTTCATGGCGCAAGGGAAGCCTGTCAGTTTGTAAAGAAGACCGACTTTACGCCTTCCAATGTTCAATTTGACGCCGCCTTTGATAAATAGTTTCTGTTGTAGAAAGACGAAAATAAAAATTGCGTATAGAAAAAACAGGCGTATCGGCCCAAAAACTGGATTCCCGCCTTCGCGGGAATGACACGGACCCGTATCCGCAACAGAAACTAAATAACCGGCAATAAAACCTGTTGTTTACTGCCAATTAGTCTGCGTAGTCTCAAAAACAAAAAGTCATTAAGAGGTTCAGTATGGCAAATACGACACAGCAAACAAGCAGAAGACTGTTTTTGAAAAAATCAGCAGGCCTGGCCGCCGGTATTGTTGGTTTTCCTTACCTGATTCGTTCTTCTGCTCTGGGGCTGGCGGGAACCGTTTCTCCAAGCAATCGGCTTCTGATGGCTCAAATCGGCTGCGGAGGCATGGGGACGGGAAACATGAAGTCCTTTCTGGAAATCGGTCCGGATGTGCAGGTTGTCGCGGTGTGCGATGTGGACGCCCGGCATGCCCAGAATGGAAAAAAGAATGTGGATAGCACATACGGCAACCAGGATTGCCGTATTTATCAAGATTTCCATGAACTGCTGGAACGCGAAAGTCTGGATGTTATCAGTCATGCTCTGCCGGATCACTGGCATGCCGCGGTGACTCTTGCGTGCGCGAGAAAAGGATTGGACATGTACGGCGAAAAGCCTTTCGCACGATCGATCGGCGAGGGACGCGCCATGTGCGATACGATTCGGCGATATGGATTGATCTGGCAAACAGGCAGTTGGCAGCGGAGCGTTCGGGATTTTCATCATGCGGCCGAACTGGTTCGCAACGGGCGGATCGGGACGGTCAAGTATGTTGAAGTGGGTTTGCCCGACGGCGCTTCATCAGGCCCAGGGCCGTCCATTGAACCGACACCGGATCAAATCAATTGGAATATGTGGCTGGGATCAGCGCCGTGGCGTCCCTATCAGAACTTCAATGGCAAACCCGGCAATTCCGGCGGGCGCGGTCCTCACTGGGACTGGCGTTGGATCATGGATTACTCCGGCGGACAATTGACCGACTGGGCGGGACATCATGTCGATATTGCTCACTGGGGTCTGGGCCTGGAACACACAGGTCCGGTGGAGATCGAGGGCAAAGGCGAATATCCGACCGAGGGTATTT
The DNA here is from genome assembly GCA_016873215.1 of Planctomycetota bacterium. Lineage (GTDB taxonomy): Bacteria > Planctomycetota > Phycisphaerae > Sedimentisphaerales > Anaerohalosphaeraceae > Anaeroglomus. The sequence continues at coordinate 6,074 of VGXU01000037.1, read as the reverse complement.
ATGATGTGCCCTTTGCTTATAATTTCTTGTGCACCTACATCAACGGGATACAAATCCGCGTCGCCAACGCATCGCAACTGCCGCACGGAATGGGAGCCTGCTGGTATGGCGACAAGGGATGGATTCATGTGACTCGCGGACAATTGCAGGCTTCGGACACTAAAATTCTTGAGGAGAAAATCGGTTCCGGCGAGATTCCACTTTATAAAAGTCAGAATCACCACCGGAATTTCATAGACTGTGTTAAAAGCCGTAAAGAAACCATTGCCCCCGCAGAGACGGCGCATCGCTCAATCAGCGTCGGACTTCTGGGTGAAATTGCAATGCTTACGGGCCGAAAACTCTACTGGAATCCGGAAACCGAGCAGTTTATCCGTGATGACGATGCGAATCGCTATCTGATGCGTCCTTACCGGGCGCCGTGGTATCTTTAAATTGAATTGAATTATTATGTACCGGAGTTTTTTATGAAAACAAAATTCAACGCGTTGTATCTGGTTTTGTTGATGGTGCTGTTTGTTTCCAAGCAGCCTGTTTTGGCCAATGAGCCGTGGAAAGAGTTGTTTGACGAAAAAACGCTGACAGGATGGACACAGAAAGGCGGTTCGGCCCAGTATGCTGTCCGGGATGGGATTATTGTGGGGACGACAGTTCTAAACACACCGAACAGTTTTCTTTGCACCAAGCAGTTTTATTCCGATTTCATTCTTGAACTGGATTTCAAGGTTGACGCGAAGCTTAACTCCGGGATTCAGATTCGTTCGAACAGTTTTCCCGAGTATGACGACGGGCGAGTTCACGGTTACCAGATTGAAATCGACCCTTCCAAACGGGGCTGGACCGGGGGTATTTATGATGAAGGTCGTCGAGGCTGGCTGTATACGCTTGAAGGAAATTCTGAAGCTCAAAAGGCCTTTAAAACCGGTCAATGGAACAAATTTCGCGTCGAGTCAATCGGCGACACGCTAAAAACCTGGATTAATGATGTTCCGACCGCCCATCTTTACGATACGATGACCCGTACCGGCTTCATTGCCCTTCAGGTTCACGCCATTGGAACCGAAAAGGAAAGAGAAGGTATTCAGGTCTGCTGGCGTAACATTCGGATCATTGACGAGAGTGCGGCCAGTTATACACGGCCGATGCCACTGCCGGTTGAGAGCATGGACAACAAACTTGGCAATAAGGAAAAAAGTCCGGAGTTTAAATATCTCTTTGACGGCAAAACGTCCAATGGCTGGCGGGGCGCCAAACTCGATCATTTTCCGGAAAAAGGCTGGGCCATCAAAGACGGCATTTTAACCGTTCTGGAATCCGGTGGCAAAGAGTCGGCCAGTGGCGGTGATATTGTTACGGTGGATAAATATCGTGATTTCGAGCTTCATCTGGATTTCAAACTGACTCCGGGCGCCAACAGCGGCATCAAGTATTTTGTTGACCCGGAATTGAATAAAGGTGAAGGGTCGTCAATAGGTCTGGAATATCAACTTCTTGACGATGCATTGCATCCGGATGCCAGACTGGGCAATCATAAGGGCAGCCGGGCTTTGGGGTGTTTGTATGACCTGATTGAGGCGGATAATTGTATTAAATCGCCTCAGCCGATAGGTCAGTGGAATCATGCGGCCATTATTTCGAAAGGCAATCATGTTGAGCACTGGCTGAACGGCCGCAAAATCCTTGAATATGAACGAAAAACGCCTGAATTTCGCAAACTCGTTGCAGAAAGCAAGTATAAAAACTGGCCAGGCTTTGGGGAATGGGAACAGGGACATATCCTGCTTCAGGATCACGGCAATTCGGTTTCATTTAGAAACATCAAGATTCGAGAATTAAAATAAACCGTGTGAAATAAAAAGAGATTAGTAATCGTATTCCTTAATCCATAGGGAGATATTAAAATGAAAGAAAACAAGAAACAAAGAGACTACGGTGTATCTCGCCGGACGTTATTGAAGGCGATTTTATGGACACCACCAATCCTGATGTTCAGCAAGGGCGGGCTTTTTGCAGCGCAGGAAGTTGAACCGCTGTATCCGCCGCGGTTTGTCCCGAAGGGGCAGAAAATCCGGGCGGCTCAAATCGGAGTGTTTAACCGGGGTGGCGATGTTTTGAAAACTTTCAATCGGTATTCCAAAGACCAGATTGAGTTCAAGGCTTTTGCGGATGTGTTATTCCTTTCGCCCGATGCCGAGGTAAACGGATTCCCGAAAGTTCCGTGTTTTCGGGATTACCGCCAGATGCTTGAACAGATGCATGAGCAGATCGACGCGGTAATTATTGCCACGCCGGATCACTCGCATTTTCCCATGGTCATGCACGCCATGCTGCTGGGCAAGCACGTTTATGTTGAAAAACCAATGGCCCAGAATGTTTATGAATGTCGTCTGCTGAATAAGGTGGCACGAAAGACAGGTGTTGTCACACAGATGGGCAATCAGGGCCACTCGGAATTTGGAACTATCCAGTATGGGATGTGGGTCAAGGCTGGATTGATTAAAAATGTCAAACGTATCGATGCCTGGATGACGAGCAGCCGCCGCTGGCATGGCTGGACACTGAAAGAATATCCGCAGGATATCGCTCCGATTGGTTACGACTGGGACCAGTGGCTCGGACGCCGTCCCTTCCGTCCATTCAGCGATAAACTTATTGACGGCAACTGGCGATGCTGGTACGACTTCGGCTGCGGCGCCATGGGTGACTGGGGCGCACATATTCTGGATGCGGCCCATCATTACCTGAAACTGGGCCAGCCTTATGAAATCAGTACGGAATTGATTGGTCCCAGTGATTTGTATTACCCCCAGGGTTCGGTAATTACCTTCAAGTTTGCGGCACGGGGAGATATGCCTCCATTAGAACTGAAATGGTATGACGGACAGGGCAATTTCCCGCCCAAACCCGAAGGCTTTTCCAAATTGCCCCCACACGGTTCCATGCTTTATCTGGATGATGCGGTCGTTGCCGGAGCGGCCCACGGTAACAAGTATCATTTTGGAATGAATGACAAACTCGAACAAATGGAAAAAGACGACAAGCTGCCCAAACCGCAAAGGGAACTGTCAAATCATTTCCAGAATTTTCTAAACGCCTGTCAGGACATCGAGCCGGCCAACTCACCGTTTGAGATTGCCGCTCCCCTGGCGGAAATGCTGTGTCTGGGGTGCATTGGTCAGCGCTTCGGCGGGACGTTGAAATATGACGCCGAGGCAATGAAGATTACCAACAATCCTGAAGCGAATAAAATGCTGATGGGTCCGGCCGTTCGCGAAGGCTGGGATACATATGACAAAGACCGCCCGGCTGCCTCCAAAAAATCACTCATTAAAAATCCGGATAAGGCTGAATGGGAAGATTTGCTCAAGGATGAAAAACTGAGTAATTGGGAAAACCCGTATGAATGGGGCAAAGCGGAATTCAAGGATGGCGAGGTCGGTCTGACTACCGAAAAAAAGAAGTGGTTCCTGCTGACTAAAAAGGAATACGCCAATTTTGTCTTTGAAGGTGAAATCAAAATGCCGGTCAAAGAGGGCAATTCCGGTTTTATGTTCCGTTGCCAGAAGGAGAAAAATCGGGTGTGGGGTTATCAGGCCGAAGTGGATACCGCCGACCGCAAATGGTCCGGCGGATTGTATGACGAAGGACGCCGGGGCTGGTTTATTTCGCCTAACCGTGACCATTCGGCTGACGAGGCAGAAAAGAACCGTTCCATCGAAGAATTCCGTGTACGCGCCGGCGAATGCTTCAAGCAGGGCGAGTGGAATAAATACCGCATTGTTTGTATTGGATCCCATATCCAGATTTATGTCAATGATACGCTGACCACGGATATTCACGATGAAATGGACTTGTCGGGTCCGATTGGTATTCAGCATCATGGCGAAAAGGGGTTGCTCTACAAGTTCCGAAATCTTCGTATTCAGGATTTGGGAGCGGGTGGAGAAATTTATTATCCCCACCGAGAAAACGCCAAGTCCGCCGCGGTTGCCTCTAAGATGGAAGGCTCTATTTATGAGGCTGAAACCGCCAAGATGGTCGGATGCAAAAAAGCGGATAATCAATCCGGGTACCAGGGAACCGGATTTGCCGCTTTTGGTAAAAAGGGAGGTTCTATCGAATGGGATAATGTGCTGGCTGACAACAACGGACCATACACCCTGACATTCCGTTATGCTGCTGCCGGCGATCAGCCCTGTGAACTTTTTGTCAACGGCAGTAAGGTCGGCCCGGTTGTTTTTGCGGGTACCGGCTCAATGACCGATTGGAAAACGGTTAACAGCAAAGTGAATTTGACCAAGGGCGGGAATGTTGTCAAAATCGTCGTCGTAAACGGCGGGCTGAACCTGGATGCCATGGCCGTGAATAAGTAAATGTATTTTTAGACAAAACAAGCTGGAATCGGAGATAATGAACAGAAGATGTTTTTTGCGGACGTCTACCGCCTTAACTGCCGGTTTGATTGGCTTTCCTTATATTGTGCGTGCGTCTGCCTTGGGAAAAGCCGGTACGGTTGCTCCCAGCAACCGGCTGACGCTGGCGCAGATCGGCTGCGGCGGAATGGGCGGTAGCAATTTACGCTCTTTTCTGGACCTCGGTTCAGAAATACAAGTGATTGCCGTCTGCGACGTCGATGATCTGCATTCCAAAGAGAAAAAGAAATGGGTTGACGAAAAATACGAGACAAAGGATTGCACTATCTATCGTGATTTTCGGGAAATGCTGGATCGGGAATCCTTTGATATTGTCAGTCAAGCTTTGCCGGATCATTGGCATGCTGCCGTCACCCTGGCCTGTGCCTCCAGGGGAATTGATATGTATGGTGAAAAGCCTTTTTCACGTACCCTTGGCGAGGGGCGAGCGATGTGTGAAGCGATTAGCCGATATGGACTGGTCTGGCAGACGGGCAGTTGGCAGCGCTCCGAAACGCAATTCCGTCACGCGGCTGAGCTGGTGCGAAACGGGCGGATCGGGAAAGTGGGGTATGTTGAGGTCGGACTTCCCGAGGGAAGCCCCAGTCCACAGGTAAAGCTTTTAACAAAACCAGACTCCATTGATTGGCAGTTATGGCTGGGACCGGCTCCGTGGAGGCCTTACCAGGATTTTGGCGAAGGCGGGCCGCACTATTCATGGAGACATATAATGGATTACTCCGGCGGAAAACTGACGGATTGGGGTGGGCATCATATTGATATTGCCCACTGGGGGCTGGGTCTAGAGTACACCGGTCCGGTGGAAATCGAAGGCAAAGGGAGCTATCCAATGGACGGTATTTATGATGTGCCTTATGCCTACAATTTTATATGTACCTATGACAACGGGGTGCAAATCCGTGTCGCTGATTCATCGCAGCTTCCGCATGGCATGGGAACCTGCTGGTATGGTGAAAAGGGGTGGATTCATGTGACTCGCGGACAATTGCAGGCTTCGGCCCCCAAAATCCTTGAGCAGCAGATTGGTCCCAATGAAATTCTGCTTTATAAAAGCCAGAATCATCATCAGAATTTTATCGATTGTGTGAAGTCCCGCAAAGAAACAGTCGCTCCCGCAGAGGTTGCGCATCGTTCCATCAGCGTCGCGTTTCTGGGAGAGATTGCCATGCTGACGGGTCGGACACTTCACTGGAATCCGCAGACGGAACAATTTGTCAATGATGACGATGCAAACCGCTATTTGACGCGTCCTTATCGAGAGTCGTGGCGCCTGTAACGCCTGAAATGAAAACCGGAAAATATAAATATTTAAAGAGAAGATTATGAATACTATGGAATCTTTTGTAAGGTATTGGGGAGTCATTTTCGTTTGTTTTTCTGCGACTCTTTTTGGAGTTACGGAGGAGGAGGTTAATAAAATTCGTTCGGCCATGCCGGATAAACCGATTGTGAAACCGGAAAAAAGCCGCACGATGCTGGTTTTCAGTCTGTGTAATGGATTTAAGCATGGTTCTATTCCTTACTGGAAACAGGCTCTGGACATCATGGGCGAAAAGACCGGCGCGTTTAAGGTTGTTCATAGTGACGATATGGGGATATTTACTCCGGACGCACTCAAGCAATTCGATGTAATCTGTTTTA
>VGXU01000036.1 GCA_016873215.1 Planctomycetota bacterium | reverse complement strand
ATTATAAGCATCTTACTTTTCGAGAAAACCACGCTAAAACAAGCACTTACGGAAAATTACTGTGATTTCAAAGAGCAACAAAAAGATAACCAATTGTCATTATTTGACTTATAATGGGACAGTACTGAGAAAAATCAACAAAATAATATCGTCAGTCGGGCAAAGTAAAATCGGCTTTACGGCACTAAGAAGACATCCTTATCATCGGCGGGGGTTTCCGTGCCGGTGTAGGTGTCCACGCCCTGAACGGTGAAGATATCGTCGCCGTTGACTAACCGCTGCGGGGCGAATACCACGCTGCCGTCGCTGTACAGGACGTTCTGGCCCTTGCAATTATGATTTGAACTGCACATCTGTCTGAGCCGATTATCCAACAGAACTTTTTCGAATTCCGCCGATTTCTGGGCAAGGTTGCCACCGCATGTCGGGATCGAACGAAAAACCGGATTCATATCGCCCATCACGATTTTTCGTGAGCCGCCCTGCAGCGGGGCTGTCTTATTGGAAATAATGGTAAAGCTGAAACTGATATTATTGCGGGAGGAGAAATCCTGGAGCTGCGAGAGAAGTTGTTCGGGGGTGACGGGAACGGCATTTCTATGCCCGGCACAGATAAACGCTTCCGGCTTGACATATCCCTGCTTAGCCAGTTGCCACGCGAAGCGCGTATTCGACTGCGGCTGCTGACTCTGGTCGCCGATTTTCCACCATGGCGACCCTGCGGTCAGTGTGACACCGGCAAGGTCTTTTTCATGGTCTGTTGAAAATTGAGTCATCGCCTTGCCGATGGACGCCATATTTGCGTTACAGGCCGTCAGGCGGCTTTTCTGCCGCATATACGAAGTGGTCGGGAACAAGATGCCGGAAACCAACACGACCGCCGCCGCTATCGCCGCAATCTCAAAAAAATTGTGCAGCAGCCTCGGTTCCGACGATGGTTTAGCCGTGGAAGAAATTCCCGCCGATTTTTGTCTTTCCGCTTCTAAAAGCTGTTCGAGTTTAGACTGGTTGAAGGCCTGGGCTTGCCCGGCTCGACCGGCGGATGCCGCCAGTTTCAGCCGGGCAACCGTCAAGTCCGCTAAATTATCGGGGCAAGGCTCATATTTGATACTATCCAGCTCCGTTAAGGTTTCTTCGAGGCCGGCGTAAAGGCGGGCAGCTTCGGAATTGGCCGCGATGAGGTCGCGGCCGCGGACGATATCTTCGTCGCTGCCGCAGCGGAAATAAAAATCCAATATAAGCTGCTGTTCTTCGGTATTCAGTTTCACTTGATATTATCGCTCCGGGTTCCGGACTTCCATTTCTTCATAAAATACGCCACCGCCGTATGCAGGCGGCTTTTAACCGTCCCTATTGGAATACTGAGCATATCCGCCATATGTTTGTAAGAAAATTGTTCAAAATATGCCAAAAGAAGAATTTCCCGCAGATTTTCCGGCATATCCGTTATAATCTGCCGAACCCGCACGGCCGTCTCGTCTTTCGATACCTCATCTTCCGGCGTTTCGTCATAGCTGGTCAGGATATTGACCACATCATCCTGCGAGACATCCCCGGCATCGGCCATCGCCCCTATGCTCATCGTGGCCTGACGCTGAATCTTTCGCAGGGCGTCCTTGGCCTTATTGGCGGCAATGGTAAAAAGCCACGGTCGCAAAGGACGCTCCGGATCGAAGCTTTCCCGGCTGGTATAGAGCTGAAGGAATGTTTCCTGGAAAACATCATCCACAATATCCTGCTGATTGATAAACCGCCTCAAAAATGCGTAGAGAGAATGTTTGTAGCGGTCCACAAGTTCCCGAAACGCGGCCTCTTCGCCTTTGCGATAGCGTTCCAGAAGACGGGAATCGCTATCCTGGTGCAGATTGGAATGTGTTTTTGTTTCGTCCATAATTTTCCGGCCCGGATGTCAATACCGGGCATCGGGGCTATATTATAATCAAAACGAAGGCTAAATAAATCGAAAATTTATCCAAAATGGGGGAATATGCCTGTTTTTTGGCGGATTTTTATTGATTTGCCGCCGGTTTTGGCTATAAATAAATTACTCTTTTCGCGGGTGTAGCTCAGTGGTAGAGCGTCACGTTGCCAACGTGAATGTCGTCGGTTCGAGCCCGATCACCCGCTTTACCCGACAACAGGGGCAAAAACGCGTTGTGTGCGGCCCCCGTCAATTTGAAATATAGTTTCAGCGAGTTATCGGCTAAGCGGTAGTCTGGCGTTGGTCGCTGAGGCGTTCAGGTAAGGCAAGCGGCTTTACCGGGATTGGAATTTTAGACCAACGATAAGTGTCGTTGGTTTTTTTGTTTTTATTGTGTTTTGTTCACCAAAATCAGGAGCCATAGTATGGCAAAGAAGAAAAAAGCGGAGCAGGAACAAGCTGCGGAACAAACCGAGGCCAAAATCGGCGTGACGATTGAAAATGTCGGGCCCTGCAAAAAGAAAGTCACCGTTGAGATTCCCGAAAGCAAGGTCAAGGGGTCGCTGCACAAGAAATATGATGAACTGAAAAGGGAGGCGGTCCTCCCTGGATTCCGCAAAGGCCGGGCGCCGCTGCGGCTGCTCGAAAAGCGTTTCGGCACCGACATCACCCGCCAGGCCAAAGTGGAGTTGATGCTCGACGCCAGCCAGGAAGCCCTGAAGGAAAACAAACTCGACGTGCTGGGCGACCCGAATATCGACCCGGAAAAAGTCGAAGTGCCCCAAAGCGGCTCGATGAAGTTTGATTTTGAAATCGAAGTCCGGCCGGAGTTTGAACTGCCAGAACTGGAAGGCATCGAAATTGAAAAGCCCGTCGCTGAAGTCACCGACGCGATGGTTGAAACGGAAGTCCAGACGCTGTGCAAACGCGCCGGCGTGTGGGTGCCCAAGGATGGCGCGATTGAGGCCGAGGACCAGATTATCGCCGACGTGGTTTTGAAGGTCGAAGGCGCCGCCGACCACGAAAAGAAAGACAACATCGAAATCTACGTTCGCAAGACCGGCTTTGTCGGAGGCGTGCCCGTCGAAGACCTCGACAAGCTGCTGGTTAAGGCCAAGGCTGGCGACGAGAAAAAGACCGCCGTTGCCATTCCCGAAACATTCTTCGACGAGCAGTATCGCGGCAAAAAAGTCGATGTCGAAATCGCCATCAAGGAAGTCAAGCAGCTTAAGCCTGCCGAGCTGAATGAAGAATTCGTCAAGCGCTACGGCATCGAGAGTATCGATAAACTCAAAGAAAGCATCCGCGAAAATCTCGCGGCACAGTCGCAGCAGCAGGCCCAGGGTGCGATGGCCGACCAGGTGCATCATTACTTGCAGGAAAAGATTGATTTTGAATTGCCCAACGACGTCGTCGCCAGCCAGTCGGCGTCGATTTTGCAGCGGCAGTATGCCAATATGCTGATGCGCGGCGTACCCAAAGAAGAAGTTGAGCAGCAGATGGAACAGTTGCGTGCAGGCTCCGAAGAACAGGCCCGCGAGCAGCTTAAAATTTACTTCATTATGGATAAGGTCGCCGAGAAGTACGAAATCAGCGTTACCGACGAGGAGATCAACGGGCATATCGCCCGCATCGCCGCGTACCGCGGACGCCGGCCGGAGAAAATGCGGGATGAGATGATGCGTGACGGCTCATTGGCACAGTTTACATTGCAGGTGCGCGAGCAGAAGTGCATCGACAAGATTCTCGAAAAGGCCAAAATCAGCGAAGTCGCGCCGGAAAAAGCGACCAAGGCCGCCAAGGCAAGGGCTGCCAAAGCCGAAAAGGCCGACAAGCACAAAAAGCCCACTCGCACGTTGTCCAAAAAGACCAAAGAAAAAGAATAAGGACATACGCCGTCGTCGCTCGACGATCCGAAACACAAACTCAAAAAGGCAGGCCCGCAAAGCCTGCTTTTTTTGTGTCTTCAGGCACACAAAATTGACGATTGTTGATTCTCGATTTTCGATTGACCAAAGAGATTCTTCGCAGCGTTCAGAATGACCACCCACAAGCTGCGTTTGCAGGTGCCGCCCGGAGAAGACACAGCCGGGTGCGGCTGTGCTACATTTCAAAACCTGCCCACGCAAGCGTGGGCAGGGCACCCAGCGTCGAAAGTTATCCACAAATGGGTTTGTTTGGGTTTGCTTTGATTTTGCGTTTTCGAGATTAGTCCTTTATTTGTAGGAAGTTATCGATTTTTGAAATGGGTTTGTTTTTCCAAAAAATGAGGGTGAACCATTTTTGGGATATCAAAAATCAAAGTGCAAAAATCAAAATTAAGGAGTCGGCAGGGCCGACGGCTGAAATAAGCGGATTCCTCACCCGCAAGGAATTCGGAACGACGGGCCTCTTGTTCTGTCAAGTTCTTCGACAACATGATACACATACTCCTTTTGTTTTCAAAGTTCATAGTTCTTAGTTCGTGGTTCGTAGAAAATCTGGATTCCGGCCTTCGCCGGAATGACAGAACCACGAGGCGCAAAAGAGGCGCCTCCTATATGGGTTGGACTTGCGTGGCGGTGTCGAAAATTCGTGATTTTTCGGGGGCGCGAAAAATGTAAGTCCTTGCCATATAATGAATTAAAAATTTATGAAATTTTATAATACAGCAGGATAGTGCAATCATACTTGTTTTTATTCGGATTCGGGATATCCGAATAGAAACAAAGGCAAAAGTTAAAAATCAAAAGGCAAAATTAAGGACAGCCTATGAGGCTGGACTAATTAAAAAAAAGGGTGTGTGTGGGGGGGGGTACCACGAAAAACACGAAGGGCACGAAGGATGGGACTAATAGGTCTAATAGGTCTTATAGGAGGAAGGTTGAAAATTGAGAAATTGTAGATCGTAAAATGCGGGGGTTTTAATTTTTCATTTTCAATTTTCTGTTTTCAATTCAAGAGGGGGGTTGTATAATATGAGGCGAAAGGAATAAAACACAACACAGGGAATGATTATTGATAAATGTATAATGATAAATGAAACGACGCGGCGAGGGAAATGAAGCGTGAACGGGCAAAAAGAGTGTCTGACCTGCTCTGTAGAAAACCTGTGTTTTGGAACCCCGAAGGGGTCAAATAAAATAGCCGGGGGTGGAAACCCCCGGAAAGAATCTTCCCTTTTTTTGAGCCCCGAAGGGGCGGCACATGTTCAGCTTTTCTACAGAGCATCTCTGACCCTTTTAGTTTTCCTAAAATGGGAAATGCCAAATAACAATAAAGGGGTTTTTTATGAAGAAGCTGCTTAGTACCGTGATATTTGTTACGACCAGTTCAGGTGTGGCGCTTGCAGGTCTTTTCGGGCCGGATGTCAGGCCAGTGGATATCAGATGCGAGTATCTGAAAAATCCCATGGGGATTGATACAGAGAATCCGAGGTTCTCATGGAAATTAGAAACACCAGACTCGAAACCTCAAAGGGAAATAAAGCAGACGGCTTATCAAATCCTTGTTGCAAGTTCAGAGAAGCTGCTGAAGGAAGAGAACGCGGATCTGTGGAACAGCGGGAAGGTCCAGAGTCAGCAGAGTGTGAATATCGAATATGGCGGCCCTTCGACTGCGCTTGGGGCCTGGAAAACACTGGAATCGAGGAAGCAGTATTTCTGGAAGGTGAAGGTATGGGATAAGGACGGGAAGGCTTCGGATTGGTCGACAACAGGCTCCTGGAGGATGGGAATCCTAAAGCCCGAAGACTGGCGGGGCATGTGGATCAAGTCGGACCTGGAACTGTTTGATTACCAGAAGGAATTGAAGAAACTGCCGGACCATGGCCTGGAGGGTGAAAAGCAAATGTGGCAGCGGGCCCCCAGCATTCTCAAGATGACCGCCGGAATTGAAGAAGCTCCGGCAGTCTGGCTCCGCAAGGAATTCTCCGCATTGAACAAACCGCTTCGCCGGGCGACTGCCTATATCGCCGGCCTTGGTTTTTACGAGTTGTACATAAATGGTCAGAAGGTCAATGACCATTATCTCAACTGCGCCCCTTACGACTTTGACAAGGCCGTGCCGTACCAGGTCCATGACATTACAAAGCTCCTTTGTGGCGGCACTAACGCCGTTGGCGTGATTCTGGGCAACGGTTACTTCAATCCCGTCATTCCCTCATTGCTCAGAGAATATGCGGCAGACTGGATCGACACGCCGCGCCTGAGGTTCGATCTGCTGCTTGAGTATGAGGATGGTTCGCAGCAGCACGTGGTTTCGGACGAGACATGGCGGTTCACCACCTCCGGACCGATTCGCTTCAACTCGGTCCGGTCCGGTGAAACCTACGATGCGCGCAAGGCACTGGGAAATTGGGCCGGCACTGGATACCTGGCGGAAGGCTGGAAACCGGCGCTGAAGGCAGAGGCCCCGGCCGGAGTGCTTTTAAATCAGAATCTCCCTCCCGTTCGGATCATAGAAGAAATTCCGGCGGTTTCAGTGGTTAAGAACGGCGATGGTTACCGCTTTGATATCGGTGTTGAATCCACCGGCTGGGCCCGGTTGAAGGTGAGAGGAATGCCTGGTCAGAAGATTACGCTGCGCTATCCCGGAAAGAACAGCCATACGCTCGGGGTTTACCAGGAGTGCCGCTACATCTGCAAGGGCGGCGGCGAGGAGATGTACTCGCCCACGTTTGCGTTCAACGGATACCGCGAGGTGGATGTTATTGGGCTAAATTACGAGCCGCAACCCGGGGATCTGGTCGGTTGCAGAGTGGTCTCCGATCTTGCTGGCCTCGGGCGATTTGCATGCTCCAGTCCGGAACTCAACAAGCTCCAGGAGGTCGTCTGCCGGACGATTCTCAACTACAACATCATGATGCCGATGGATCCTGTCCGCGAAAAAGTCTGCTGGACTCAGGATGTGGAAACCAACTTCAAGACGACAGCCTACAACTTCGAAGTCCGGGGAATCTATGCCAAATGGCAGGAGGACTTCATCCGTTCGGTGCAGCATGACGGGTACGTTCCGACGGTGGTGCCCGGCTGTTTTGACGGCCCGACGATCAACGGCCCCTGGTGGGGCGGTATGATTATTTACAATCCCTGGCAGCTTTACAACTTCTGCGGCGACCGGCGCATCCTGGAACGCAGTTATGAGCCTATGCAGCATTATCTGCGCTACCTTGATTCGATCGCGACAAATCACATTATCACGTGGGGGTTGGGCGATTGGCTGGATACCACCCCTGACTGCAGGCAGAACTCTCGACCGCAGTGCACCACAGTTCTTTTCACTTCCACGTGTGCTTACATGATGTATTACGATATCCTCCGCCAGACGGCCCTGCTTTTGGGGAAATCGCAAGACGCAGCCCGCTTCGCCGCCCGGCGCGACGAGATCCGCGCAGCGATCAATGGTCGTTTCTTCGATGCCGCAACGGGCGTCTATGACAAGGGTTCCCAGACGGGCTATTTGCTGGCGCTCCTGATCGAAGTGCCCACACCGGCGGACCGGCCGCGCGTAATGGCAAACTTCAAGGAACAGATCGCCAGCGACGGATTCCACGTCACCAGCGGCTTTGTCGGAATCCCGTTTCTGCTGCCTTTCCTCACCGAAAACGGCATGGGCGATCTGGCGTGGCGGCTTGCCACTCGAAAGGAATATCCAGGTTGGTTTGATATGATCTTCACTCGCAAGAACAGCGTTCTCAAGGAAGACTGGGCCGGCAAAATGGTACAAATGCCATCGCTTGCAGCGCCGATCGGTGAGTGGTTCTACCGCAACCTGGGCGGAATCCGGCCCGATGCGCCGGGTTTCAGGAATTTCATCATCCAGCCCTATATCGCAACCCTCGACTGGGTGAAATGCGAATACGAAAGCCCGTACGGCCTGATCCGCAGCAACTGGAGGAAGAAGGACGGCGGCCTGACCATGGAGATCACGGTTCCAGGCAACACCACGGCAATAGTGCATATACCGGCCAGAGATGCCAAAAATGTCACTGAATCCGGAAAGCCGGTCATTAAAGTAAAAGGCGTGAAATTTCTGCGCATGGAAAACAATGCCGCCGTCTATACCGTGGATTCCGGCGTTTATCGGTTCCAGTCCACCCTCCCTGAAATCGTCAATTAAAACAATTAAATTGAAGCCTATGTATAAAATGGGAAATAACAAATAACAATAAGGGACAAAAGAATGAGATCGAAAATCATGAATTCAAGACAACGGGTCATGGGTGCCGTTAATCGAACGGGGTACGATCGGATACCGATTAAACACGAAGGAACGCCGGAAATTAATCATATGATAATGAGCCATTTCGGTTTAAAGAATATGGAACAGTTACTTCGAGTCGTAGGCGATGATTTTCGCTATGTTGCGCCGATATATTGCGGACCCGAACTTCGCAGTTTTCCTGACGGCAGCGTTGAGGGCTACTGGGGTGAACGTTATAAATATGCTCAATTTGAAGGCGGTAAATATCTTGAGTCCTGTTATAAACCTTTCGCGGACATCAATTCTCTTGATCAACTCGACCGCTCGCATTTTCCTTCCGCTGACTGGTTTGATTATTCAACAATTGCTCAGCAGATTGATGCCTTGGACGGCCGGTTTGCAGTCTGTGCGGGAACTGCCGGAGATACCGATTTTATCAACGGTATTTCGCGAGCTCGAGGCATGGAAGAGGTATTGATGGATCTGATTGATGAAAACCCGGTCTATCTGGAAATTATGGAGGCCCGGTTTAAATTTTACTATCAGATGCACGAAAGGATACTTCAGGCGGGCAAGGGGAAGATCGATTTTATGCATATTGGGGAGGACCTGGGCAATCAGATGGGCCCGATGATCAACATGGATATTTTCGAAAAACATTTCGCACCCAAATACCAAAAGTACTTCGATATGGTACACCGCTACGGCGCAAGGGTTATGCAGCACATGTGCGGCTGTGTAGAGTTTTTTTTGCCGAGACTCATCGAACTCGGACTTGACGTCTATGACGTGGTCCAGCCGACAACTGCCGAGACGGATATAGAAAAACTTAATAACAAATTCGGAGAAAGACTTATTTTTTGCGGTTCGATCTGTGTGCAGACAACACTTGCCTGGGGAACCCCTGGCGACGTTGAAAGAGAAGTTGACCGACGTTTAAATTTGTTTTCCAAAGGAGGATTGTTTTTGGGGCCGACACATGCCATTCAGTCTGGTTCCCCTTTGGAAAATGTTCTTGCGATGTATCGCAGGGCAGGCAGCCTGTGTGAACGTATCGACGAGTCGATTCTGAGTATTCAGGCCAGTGAGACTGCAGTGGACCAGATTGATATGTCAAAGTTGTTCTAATCGCCGACATTGCTTTTCCTGACTATTGGTTTTCCATACTTAAAATCATGTTTCTTTATCATGAGAATGAAAGAAATTATCATGGATCAGATTAAACCGGGCAGTTTGGATTTTAAAGGCCATCAGGGCGATTCTGATATCGGACGTCTACTGGCGACATTTCGAGGAGAAAAAACCGATCGTGTGCCTAATTTTGAAATTCTCATTGAAGATAAACACGTTGAAAAACTCCTGGGAAGATATGCCGGAAACACGCTGGCTTTGGGCGGCGACCCGGCAAAGGGCATAGAAGAGTCAGAAGGTTCAAGACCGATGCACGCGAAAGATTATGTGGAATTGTGTCAAAAGATTGGTCAGGATGTTATAGTTGTCGAGGCGCTGTGGACACCTTTTAAAAAGTGGAAAAACGGCAAATTGGTTTTGGCAGGTGACCGAAGCATTAAAACCAGAAAGGATTTTGAAAGCCTGGTGATGCCGAATTCCGAAGACATCGAAACGAAAATGCGGTATCTTCGAGAATATAGAGAAGCTGTCAAGGGTACCCGAATTGGCGTGAGTATTCTGCTTGGCGCACTTTTTCAGACAGCGTATGAATTTCTTTTTAATATGGCCGATTTTATGCTCCTTGTTTATGACGACCGCGATTTTGTCGAAGACATACTGGATATCAGCACTTCGTACTGGGTAGAATTCTCCAGGGCGGCCATCTGCGAGGGAATAGATTTTCTTTTTCTGGCGGATGATATTGCGTATAAAAATGGACTCTTTGTGCGACCTGAAGACTTTAAGCCATTGTGGCTGCCCCGGCTTAAAAGAATTCTTGAGCCGATTTTAAATGCCCGAGTTCCTGTCATGTTTCATAGCGACGGAAAGCTGGATGCTATTATGGATGATCTGATCGATGCCGGGATAAATTGTCTTAATCCGATGGACCCATACAGTGTTGATTATCGGGATTACAAAATACGCTATGGCCGCCGAATAGCGCTATCGGGAAACATTGACATCGAATATCCTCTTGTTCGAGGTACACCGCAGGATGTGCGCAAAGACGTCCTGGCGCACATGGAAACCTTAAAGCCGGGAGGAGGATGGGTGGCCGGATCCAGTCACAGTATTGTCAACTACATACCCCATGAGAATTTTATCGCCATGATTAATGCCATTCATGAATATGGGAAATATTAAGGGTTATACACGGAGAAAATAAAGGGGTCAGGTACATTATTCTGCCCCCCTTTGGTTCACTCCACTTGGGAAATGTCAGCTCCGGCAATATTGTGGATTTCGACTTTATCAAAATCGATCAATTACAGATAGGGTATGCCAATCGCCGATAAAAAATTTCAAAAAAATATTGCTTATTGTTGCGGAACTTGGGTTAAACCTGTTAATATAAAGCGAGCAGTTGTGGTACTTTATAAAAAGCGGCAAAGCCAAGCTCAAAGATATTATGTTCTATGATAAAGGAAATAATGATATGAATACGCTTACAAGACGTCAATTCGTCAAGATAGCAGCAACGGCGATGCCCATCGCTGCAGCAGGGCGCCAACTGTTCGCAGCACAGAAGTCAGCAAATCGTAAGCCGAATATTGTCTATGTGCTTACTGACCAATGGCGGGCTCAGGCCACCGGGTATGCCGGCGACCCCAACGTCAAGACGCCCAATCTGGATGCTTTGGCCTCTAAGAGTGTTAACTTTGAAAATGCCGTCTCGGTCTGCCCGGTCTGCACACCTTATCGCGCTTCGCTTTTGACCGGTCGATACCCACTTAGCACAGGAATGTTCTTAAACGATCTCTATTTGCCAAGCGAAGAATTGTGCATGGCGGAAGTCTTCACCGAAGCCGGATACGATACGGGCTACATCGGGAAATGGCATCTTGACGGACATGGACGCAGCGCCTTCACTCCCAGAGACCGACGTCAGGGCTTTGATTATTGGAAAGCCATAGAATGCGACCATAATTACAACAAATCTCACTATTACGCAGGTGATGACTCGACCAGTCTCATGTGGAAAGGCTATGATGCCTATGCCCAAACGGCTGATGCCCAGGAGTACATTCGGAGACATGCAAACAGTGAAAAACCATTTCTCCTGGTAATAGCCTATGGAGGCCCGCATTTTCCACATGATACGGCGCCGGAAGAACTCAAGAGCCACTATCCGCCTGATTCCATCAAGCTGCGCCCCAACGTACCGGAAAAAATGAAGAGCCTCGCGCAGAAAGAAGCGCAAGGATACTATGCTCATTGCACGGCTCTGGACCGCTGTGTAGGAAATCTTCAAAAGACCCTGGAAGAGACTGACAACGCTGACAATACGATTTTTGTCTTTACCTCTGATCACGGCGAGATGCTCGGCTCGCAGGGACAAGCGCCTTGCCAGAAGCAACGTCCCTGGGATGAGTCCATTCGTGTTCCTTTCCTGTTACGCTACCCTGTCGTCAGCGGTCCTAATGGATGGACGGTGAAGACGCCGATCAATACACCTGATATCCTGCCGACGCTGCTGTCGCTTGCCGGGATCAAAATTCCAGATTCGGTCGAGGGAGAAGATCTCTCAAGGCTCGTTGTGAACAAGAAGACAGATGAAGATCGGGCCGCCCTTGTCATGAATGTGTATCCCTTCTCCGACTACCGTACTGGAAAAGCATTCAGAGGTATCCGAACATCGCGATATACCTATGTCCGCGATCCAGAGGGTCCGTGGCTGCTGTATGACAACCAGGCTGACCCATATCAGATGAAAAACCTGGTTGGCATCGCTGAACATGCGGAATTACAGAAAGAACTTGATGCCAGGCTTCAATCTAAACTCCGGCAGACAGGTGATCAATTCCTCTCAAAAGAACACTACCTGAAAGAATGGGGCTACAGTGTCAATGAGCAAGGTGCTATTGGGTACTTCTCTGGCAAAGAGCCGGACAATTTCAAAGTGCAGGGTCCCGTAAAAAAACCAAAGAGATAAATAACGGGGTCAGACATGCTCTTTAGAAAAGCTGAACATGTGCCGCCCCTTCGGGGCTCAAAAAAAGGGAAGGAAGCCATTCTTTTCGGGGGTTTCCACCCCCGGCTATTTTATTTAACCCCTTCGGGGTTCCAAAACACGGGTTTTCTACAGAGCAGGTCAGACACTCATCTTGCTCGTTCCCGCTTCATTTCCCTCGCCACGTCGTTTCATTTATCATTATACATTTATCAATAATCATTCCCTGTGTTGTGTTTTCTTCCTTTCGCCTCATATTATACAATCCCCCTCTTAAATGGAAAATAGAAAGTGAAACATTAAAACGCCCGCCTTTTACAATGAAATCCTGAGCCTGTCGAGGGACCACAATTTCCGTCTTTTTAATTCCACAAAATCGTCAATTTTCAGCCCCGGCGGGCGGATGCAGGCTCGCAAAGGGAGACTTTTCAGGTCTATTTTCAGCTTTCCACTTGTTTGCCTCTGTTTTTGTTTCAAGAATTGGAGGCTTGGGATTTAGAATTTGTTTCGGATTTCGTGCTTCGTGTTTCGAATTTATCCTTTTTTCTCTATGCTGCTCTTTGAATTTTGAACTCTGCGGTAAAAAAATAGTTGGTTTCTTTGCGGTTACCATGTAAAAAACAATGGCCGGGGGTGGGAATCTGTTTTCGCATAATACTTTCCGTCTGGGGTATAATTCGATATAATGCCCGAAAACGATAATGGGAGAATCAATGGCTAAAGACAAAGACGAAATCGGAATCATTTATGAGGATGCGGACATCCTGGTCATCAACAAGCCGGCAGGGGTATCGGTGACGTCCGACCGCAGCGGCTCCGACAGCATCCTGCAAGTGCTGACGGATCAGCGGCCGGAACTGGGTGAATTGCGGCTGGTTCACCGGCTCGACAAGGACACCTCCGGTGTGTTGGTGGTCGCGCTCAACCGTGAGGCCCAGACGTTTTGCAGCCGGTGCTTCGCAGGCCACGACGCCCGGAAGGTTTATCTCGCGATAGTTCGCGGCCGGCCGGCAAAAGACAAAGGCTTCATCAGCGACCCGATTGCCAAAAATGATAAAATTCAAAAAGTGAAAATTGACTCTCAGCACGGCAAGCAGGCGAAGACGTTTTATCAGGTGCTATTGCCGATGGGGCCGATGTGCCTGCTGGCGGCGTCGCCGATTACGGGCCGGACGCACCAGATTCGGATTCATCTGTCTCACCGCGGACTGCCGCTGGCGATTGACCCGCTGTACGCGGAAGGCGGGGCGATTTATTTATCGTCTTTCAAGTCCAACTATCGCCCGTCACGAAGACGCGAAGAAGAAACGCCGCTGATGGAGCGGCTGACACTGCATGCGTATCAGCTTACGCTTCCAGCCGGGGCGGGCAAGACGCCGATGACATTTATCGCGCCGTTGGATAAGAAATTCACCGCGACAATCAAAATGCTGGCCAAACATACCAGCGGCGGCGTCAATAACTTTGAATATCCTGATGTGCTCAAGCGGATATTGAACGCGGAGCCTTTGGTGCTTGATATGCCGCCGCAGCGTCCGGAGCCGGCGGAAGACAATGATGACAGCGAATAGATTTCAGCCTGCCCACGCAAGCGTGAGCAGGGCACCCAATATGGCGAAATAAAAAAGAACGCTCAGTGACTGCCACCCGACACGGGATTTCACAGTCGGAGCGGCTGTGACGCATTCTCTGTCCGCCGAATGCTGAATGGTGTGCCTTCTACACAAACAGCAGCAGGCTGATGGCCATGACGGCCATGCCGGCGACGAGGCCGTAGATAGAGAGGTGGTGTTCGCCGTACTCGCGTGCGGAGGGGAGCAATTCATCGAGCGAGATAAAGACCATAATGCCCGCAACGACCGCAAACAGGATGCCGAAGACGACGTCGTTGAAGAATTTGAAGAGGATGGCGTAGCCGATGGCGGCGCCGACGGGTTCAGCGAGGCCGGAAATGAAGGAATAGAAAAAGGCCTTCTGGCGGCTGCCGGTGGCATAATAGATGGGGATGGATACGGCGATGCCTTCGGGGATGTTGTGGATGGCGATGGCGACGGCGATGGCGACGCCGAGGTGCGGGCTTTTGAGGGCCGAGGCGAACGTGGCCAAGCCTTCGGGAAAGTTGTGGATGCCCAGCGCCAGCGCGGTCAGCAGTCCCATGCGATGGAGCTTTCGCTGTTTTTCAGCGGCGGCGCGGTCGTTCATTTCTTCGGCGAGATGCATTTCGTGCGGGTTTTCGAACGATGGCACGAGTTTGTCGATGATGGCAATCAGAGCGATGCCGGCAAAGAACGCCGCGACGGTAATCCAGTAGCCGGGGCGAGCGCCGACGGCGTTTTCGAGTGCAATGCGGGCTTTGGCGAAGATTTCAATCATCGAGACGTAAATCATCACGCCCGCCGAAAAGCCCAGCGCGACCGACAGAAAGCGTGTGTTGGTGCGTTTGGCAAAGAACGCCAGCGTGCTGCCGATGCCGGTGGAAAGGCCGGCCAGAATCGTCAGACCGAAAGCGAATAAGACCACTTGTGTCGAAGGGGCGGAGGTCATAAATATGATTCTATAGTGTTTTGTGCGCCGCGTCGAGTAGATTTTGTGCCAGGAGCATTATCGGGTGGACGACGGGTCTGCCGGCGAGGTGTTCGATCTGCATTTTGCAGGCGGCGCATTCGGTCAGGATGCAGTCGGGGTTGACGTTGTTGACGATTTGTCGAAGGGGCAGGCCGATGGCGTCGCAGAGGTCGCGGTTTTTCTTCTGCATTCCCGAAGTGCCGGCAAGGCCGCAGCAGCCGCCGTTGAGGTCGCTAATGACGATGCCGAGTTTGGCAAAGAGTTCGAGCGTATTTTTTGCGCCGTTAAGCGATTTAAGATGGCAGGGGGCGTGATAAGAAACAGCCCTTGGTTCGG
The DNA here is from genome assembly GCA_016873215.1 of Planctomycetota bacterium. Lineage (GTDB taxonomy): Bacteria > Planctomycetota > Phycisphaerae > Sedimentisphaerales > Anaerohalosphaeraceae > Anaeroglomus. The sequence goes on along the minus strand of VGXU01000036.1, from coordinate 11,814 downwards.
ATTTCTTAATTCTTAGTTTGTTGCTTGAAGTTTGCAGCAAGGCGTTGAGGTATTCCATCAGTTCGACGGCGGCGGCGGAGACGGCGCGGGCCGGTTCGGAATCAATGAGCAGGGGCAGTTCATCTTTGAGGAACATCACGGCGCTGGGTTCGGAACAGATGATTTTATAACCCTGCCGGACATACGGCCAGAGCTGCCGGAGGTTGTATTGCATATCCTTTCGCGCGCGGGCCAGATTGCCATAGACATAAGCGGGCATCGGCGCGGGACGCTGGTTGGGCACGACGACATCGACGCCGAGCCGGCGGAGGACTTTAATTGCCGCAAGGCCGAGGCTGTGGTCGTTGTAGCGGGCGTAGGAGTCTGCGAAATAGACGACTTTATCGACGGGGTCGGTGACGGGGCCGGCGTGTTGGATGCAGTCGTTGGCTTTGTTGATGAATGAGCCTCGCTGGAACGCGGGGAATAAACGCCGGCGGTCGAAGCCCATTGTTTTTTCGAGGAGCCAGCGTGTAATGTTCAGGTTCATAATCCAGTTGCTCAGCGGGGCGAATGTGGAGGCGAGTATGCTCATCCAGCGATTGTTGGACAGCGCAAATTCAGTGATGGAGAAGCCGCTGTATTTGGCAAGTTTGGCGCGGGCCTCAACGATGAGTTTGGAGGTATCGACGCCGGAAGGACATTCGAGTGAACACATCCGGCAGTTGACGCACAGCGAGAGAATGCGGTGGAAAGATTTGGCGTCGAAGCCCTGTTTTTCTTCGAGGCCGCCGGAGAGCCAGCTTCGCATGAGGTTTGCTTTGCCTCGCGGCGTGGCGAGTTCTTCGTCAGTGGCGCGGAAGACGGGACACATCCGGCTGCCTGAGCCGGTGGTCAGGCATACACCGCAGCCGTTGCATTGTTCGATTTCGTAACGATACTGCCGGCCGGCAAATTGCAGTTCGGTCTGGAAATTTTTTGCCGCGTTGAGAACGATACCGCGGAGATTTTTCTGCATGATGTCAGGGTCGGCGTTGACGATTTTTCCGGGGTTGAGGATGCCGGCGGGGTCGAAGATGTTTTTTATGCCGCAGAGGAGTTGATAATAGGCTTTGCCGTACTGGCGTTCGATGAATGAGGCGCGGACGAGGCCGTCGGCGTGTTCGCCGCTGATGGTGCCGCCCAGCGACCATGCGAGTTGGAAGACTTCTTCGGCGATGTCTCGCATCCGTTTGACGTCGTCGGGGCTGGACAGGTCGAGATAAGGTCGGATATGGAGTTCGCCGTCGCCGGCGTGGCCGTAGAAGGCCATCGGGATGTCGTATTTTTTGCAGACGCTTTCGAGGCCGGCGACGTATTTATCCAGCAGGGCCGGTTCGACGGAGACGTCTTCGATGAATGCGACGGGATGGCGCGGGCCTTTGTCGCGATTGAGCAGGGGGACGGCGTCTTTGCGGCTTTTCCAGAGTTTGGCCTGCTGGGCGGCGTCGAGAACCCCCGTGTTTTTGGCGGACAGGGTTCCAACCGCATCCACGGTTTGCTGAAGTTTCTGACGGAGCTGTCCGTCGTTGTCGCCGACGTTTTCGACCAGCAGGGCGGCGACGCATTTTTGCGGGAGGACATCGGCGTATTGCGGGAAGGCCTTGCGGGCCATCGTCATCAGCCGCTGGTCCATCAGTTCACAGGCGGAGGCGCCGGAATTTACAATAATTGGTACGGCTTTGGCCATGGATTCGAAGGATGCGAATTCCAATTGCACTAATCCGGCGACGGGGGGGACATCGACGGTCGCCAGTTCAATTTCGGTGAAGACGGCCAGCGTCCCTTCGGAGCCGGTCATGAGTCTGGCCAGGTCGATGCGGCCGGGGCGGCAGATATTCCGGATGGTGTAGCCGCAACGGTTGCGCCGGGTTCTGGGCTGGGCGGCGGCGATGAGATTTTCCTTGCCGGTCAGCAGTTCGACACACTGGCGGGCGATATTTCGCAGGGTCGGGTTTTCGATTTCCTCGGGCGACATATCGTTTCGCAATTCGGCAACGGAGCCGTCGTGGAGGACGGCGCGGATGCTGCGGACGTGGTCGGCGATGTAGCCGTACTGGAGGAAGTGTGCGCCGGTGGCGTTGTTGGCAACGCATCCGCCGATAACGGCACGATTAGAGCTTGAGGGGTCGGGGCCGATTTTCTTTTTGTATTTGGCCAGCGCCGCGTTGAGTTTGTCGAGGACGACGCCCGGCTGACAGAGGGCGGATTGGCCGCTATCGCGGCTATCGAGGATGCGGTTCATATACCGGCGGAAGTCGAGGACGATGCCGGTGGTGAGGGATTCGCCGGCAAGGCCGGAACCTGCGCCGCGCGGAGCGACGGGGATGTTGTTTCGGCTTGCGTATTGGACGACGGCGATGACGTCGGCTTCGTCTTTGGGGGCGACGACACATTCGGGGCGGATGCTGTAGATACTGGCGTCGGCGCTGAAGGCGACGCGATTGTAGATATCAATCAGGACGTCGCCTTTGACGAGCGAGGCCAGGTCTGCACCGATTTGTTCCGTTGTTTTTGTCATAGTCGGCTATCACTTTCTTTTTTCGTTTTTATTACTATAACAGGAGATTGGGTCAAAGACAAATCTTTGCCGGGAGAAATTGGCTTGCTTTTTCGGGGGGGAGGGGGTAGAGGATTTTGAATGATTAATTGCGGGAATGGCGATGTATGAATTAATTTCAATGGGATTGGCGCTGACGGCATTTGTTGTGCTGCTGCGGTGGAAGTTCAAAATCGGGACGGCGATGATTTTGGCGGCGGCGGTGCTGGAGATACTGCTGGCAGTCTGGCCGGGGCAGTTATGGCGGGCGTTTATGGAGGAGTGGCGGACTAAGCCGCTGGACCAGACGACGGGGTATCTGTTTGTGACGCTGACGGCGCTGGTCAATCTTGTCAATGTGATGGGGCTGGCGATGAAGGAGGCGGGCGTTTCGCAGCGGCTGGCTTCGGCACTCCAGAATCTGTTTAAGAGCCGGCGGCTGGCGATGTGCACGGTACCGCTGCTGATGGTGCTATTGCCGACGCCGGGAGGGATTATGCTTTCGGCGCCGATGGTGCGTGATTTGGCCGACAGCATCGGTGTGAGCCGGACGCGGTCGGCGGCGATTAATTTTCTTTTTCGGCATCAGTGGGAGACGATTTGGCCGCTGTTTCCGGCCGTGCCGCTGATTCAGGGAATGCTGGGGATTTCCGCTTTGGCGATGATCAGCCGCAATATCCTGATGACAATTTTTGGGCTTGTCGGTGGAACTGTTTTTTTATTGCTGATTGGGATACCGCCCAAAGGCAAACAGTCGCGGTCTAATGAGACGTGGCTGGGCAGTCTGCGGACGTTCATGCGGGCGTTCTGGCCGATAGCACTGGTGGCGGCGCTTTATATGGCATTCAATATCAACCCGGCGATTGGGTTATTGGTGTCGCTGTGCTTGTTCGCGTGGGTCAATAAAATTCCGCTGCCGCGCTGGAGCGGGCTTTTTAAGGAAGGCTTTGAGACGGATTTTGTGCTGCTGATTCTGGGGGCACTGCTGTTTAAGCTGAATTTGCAGGCCGGGGACAGTATCGCAGCGGTGGCGGCGTTTTTTACACGGATACACATGCCGACGTGGGTATTGCTCTTTGTGCTGCCGATGATTGTGGCGTCGCTGACGGGTCTGACGATGCCGACGGTGGCGATTACGTTTCCGCTGCTGCTGCCGTTTATGATTACGAATGGCCAGGTGCATATCGGGTTGCAGACGCTGGCGTTTTCGGGATTGCTTTGCGGACTGAATCTGACGCCGGTGCATTTGTGTTTGAGTTTGTCGGCCAGTTATTTTGAGGCACCGCTGGGGAAAATTATTTTGCTGTTGATTGGGCCGATTTGTTTTATCGCCGCCGCGGGGATTCTTGCGGCAATGGTATCCGGCTGAAATAAGTTGGACGGCAGGGCAGGTATAAGACTTGTTTATTTAAATCGTCTTGACTCGTTGAGACTTCCTGTTTTTTCCCTTTGCCATTTATTATTTTGAGGGATATAATTCTCACATCCCATTTCAAATCGGAGAAAGAGTGACTTATATGAACCTTGGAGAATTAAAGCAGTTCACAAAACAGCCTGGCTGGGGTATATTGATTCAACATAGACAATTTCACTCAAGAGTAGTAGTATATTGGGAAAAGTTATGGTTTTTGCGCTCGTAGCTCAGCAGGATAGAGCGTCGGTTTCCTAAACCGAAGGTCGCAGGTTCGAGTCCCGCCGGGCGCATTTTCAAAAGAAAGACAGCGGAGCGGATATGATCGATTCATTCTGGACCAGACGGCGGGTTAAATTGCTGGCCAATGGGGATGTTCATCTCGCACAGAAATGGCTGGAAGATTACGCCGGCTGGATCTACGGACGAGCGTGGTACGGTTGTCGTGGCGACGAGGTACAGGCTGCCCGAATTCTCGAGCAGACGTTTCTTTCCGTTGCCCAACATCTGAATGAATATATAAAATCCGGACAAACCATGGCGGAGGTGCTGTTATCCGCCTTTACTCAGGTAACGAGCGAAGGTTTTGTTCAGCCGGTCGAAACTTCCGTCAGTCCGGAGCTGCAAATCGCGGTTGGTCAGCTTTCAACACATCCCCTTCTGGAAACAGAACCGTTCTGGCCTGAACTGATTCGACTCTGTCAGCAGGCTCTGGCGATGCTCTCTCGGGATGAACAGGAAATCCTTGTGTTCCGCTACCTTCGGCTGGAAAGTCCCGCCGTTATCGCGGTTAAATATGAACGGACAATCGCCGACGTACAAACCCTTCTGTACAAAGCCAGGCATTCTTTCAGAAGAATCCTGGAATCTCTCTTGCGGATCGGAAGCCAGGAAACATCGCGGCCCATTCCGGCGGATTTGGCGTCGCAGGAAATGAATCTGGAAAAAATCTTTCGCGCCCTCAATCCCAAACCCGCCATCGCTCCGGAGACCATACAGCGTCTGCAGGAACAAATTCTTGCCGTACTGACCCGAAACAAACCAGCCGACTGGAACGCCGGAAAGAAAATAGCGGTCGCCTGCGGTGTCGTGGTCTTATGCGGAGCAGTCGTTGTTTGGGCGCTATGGATGCGTCCACTGTCCGTGAGAGAAAATAAAACAGAAATCCGGCGGGGGAATTCTCCTTCCGCGCAACAAAATGACCCTCAGGCCGATTCCGCCAATTTGCCCCGGGATATCCGGCAGGTCTTTGAAATGGGAGAAACTAAGGATGTCCAGGGTCTTCTGGGGGTTCTGAGGACAGGGGCCTATCCGATGCAAATTGTAGCGGCGCACTATCTGGGACAGTTCGGGGATAAAGCGGCGATTGACCTGCTGGACCGGGCGGCTCAAAAGTGGTATGCCGAAAATCCGACGGAAGAAAATCCTTTTATCGGGGCGATTGAAGCCATCGAAAACCGGATGCGGCAGGAGATACGGGAATCTCTTCACAAAACACAAATGGCGACGGTTCCCCCACAGGCGGGGGCGGAACCGAATGTCATAAAGACGCCCTTGCCGGAACCCAATGTCTTGCCAAAGGCAAAACCAGATGCGGCCGAGCCGAATATTCCGCCTCCGCCAAAACAAGTGATTCCGCAGCCGGATGCCAATGTCATGCCTGAGACAAACGAACCCGCGGACGAACCCAATACGATGCAGGAAGAACCGAATGAGTTCTTTATCGAAATGTCTATGGATTAAATCCATGGTGAAAAAGGAACACTGTCGTCAATCCGGGATTTTTGATTGCAATTCCAGCCGATGCAACGATAATATCCATTCGCACTAAAAAAATGAAGTCTATGATATTCTGATAAGGCGTCTTATGTCGCAGCAGCGTACCGTCGGGCAAATGTGGGAAGATATGGCACTGCCGAGGCTGGCGTATGCCTTCAAGCTGTCGGTCGGCCCGGCAAAAGTACTCATCGCATTTTTGGCCGTGTCGCTCATTTGTGCGGGGGGTATGGCAATGGATATGTGTTCGCATTCCGTGACGGTCAGTCCGAACCGTAAAGTTCCCCGGGGTCTGTTCGGCGGCGATTCGTCCGCCTTTATCCAAGGCACGGAACTGGCCTCGTATCTGCAATATCCGGAACATACGAAGTGGTTCATTCAGGCCAATCAGGGCAAATACCAGGGACAGGGAGTATTCTCAACCCTGTGGCACTTCTGGACGTCACGATTTAACGATACCACGGTTATTGTGTTCAAATCGCTATTTAAATTTGAAGCGCCGCCGCCGAACAACGGAATAGCTTCCGCGGGAGTGGTCTATCAGATATGGCTCAATCTGAAACTGTGTTTTTATTCGCTGGTATGGGCCTTACGATTTCATACGACATACAGCATTCTGTTTCTGACCTATTCGTTTGTGGTTTTGTGCGCGACGGGAGGGGCAATTTGCCGCTGCGCGGCGCTGGAGTTTGCCGGAAACGAAAAACCGGGCGTTTTTGAGGCGTTTGAATTCGTGCGGGAAAGATTCAGGAGTCTTATTTCCGCGCCCCTCATCCCAAGCCTCTTTATGGGCATCTTTTCTCTGATTCTGGTCGCCATCGGCCTGATCGTGAATATCCCCTGGGCGGGGGAATTTATACTGGCGATTCTTTTAGCCGTACTGCTGTCGATCGGTTTTGTGCTGACCTTGCTTTTGGCAATCTCGATTGCAGGAACGGGCTTGATGTTCCCGGCCATCGCGTATGAAGGAACTTCCGCTCTGGATGCCATTGGAAGAGCTATCTGTTATGTGCTGAGCAAACCCATTTGGATGGTTTTTTATTTGCTGGTACAATCGCTCCTCGGGACTTTTTTTTACCTCGTAATGCGGGGGCTCCTGTTTGCCGTTTTATGGGTGACCTATCATTCTATTCAATTAGGAGTCTGGCAGCCCGAAACCGGGCCCGGAAAACTGGAACGCATCTGGGCTGAGCCGAGCTTGTTTTCTTTGCTTGGCTCCCCGGCGGCTCCGGCCGGCGGGCCGGAACATCTTGCCGGTGCGATGATTGGATTGCTGATGCTGGCCATTACGGCGCTGATTGCGGCCATGGCCGTCAGTTTTATTTTTTCGAGCATGACCATCATCTATGCGCTGATGCGTAGAAAAGTGGACCAAACGCCCGTCGAAAAAATATGGGTCCATCTGGAGTCGTAATCACGCCGTTCGTCCTCATTTAAAGCCTGTCCTAAAAACGGGAAAGATAAAACAAACAATTGACAAAGATCGCAATTTCGGGTAAGACCAAGGCATAATAGGAAAGTTTCTTTCGTAAAAACGCAAATAATGGCGGGAAAACAGCAAATTTCATCGTTCACAGCCAAGGCCGGTGGCGGCTCCAGGGGACTGATACGCTATCGTAAAATGTTCATTGTGCTGGCTCATGTCGTGACGTTTGTTCTGGCGCTGGCAATGGCGTTTTTATTCGCGTTTGTGTACGAGAGGGGACTGGAGCGGCGGTGGGCACTCTATCCCTTTCTCATCTTACTCGCGGTGATTTTACCGGTCAAGCTGGCGGTTTTTGCATGCTTCAAGCAATATCGCGGCTGGTGGCGGTACGTGGGGGTCACGGACCTGTTAGGAATCGCCAAAGCGGCTCTGGTCTGCACCGTTTTTCTGATTGCTCTCTGGTATGTTTACAGCGTGACGGGACATCGATTTGTTTCGGACTCGGCAATTCAAACCATTCGGGACAGGATGGAACAAGTAAAAAGGGATATCGCTTCGGCGATTGCCGACCAGCAGGCCCTGCCCTACCAAAAGCAGCTCATCTATTTAACAGGGCTCCGGGATTTTATGGAAGTCGGCCGAATGAAGGCAATTTCAGATCAACTGGAGCGATTGGATTTGGATGACATTACACGCCAGCGGCTCAAGTCGGACCACACCCGGCTTCGGGATGATGTACGGCGGCCCATCGAGGGCGTTCTGATGCTGGATTTGTTCACCACCATTATGCTGCTTTCCGGGGTGCGAATGGTGGTCCGTTTGTATCACGAGGAATTTTTCTCCGAGCATCGGGGAATTGTCCGTCGGTTTTTAATCGTCGGCGCCGGCAACGCGGGAGAAGCGCTGCTGCGAGAAATGATTCGGCGAAGAGATTCTCAGTATGAAGTCGTCGGGTTTGTGGATGACGACCCCGCCAAGCGGGATACCGAAATCAACGGCATTCCTGTTCTTGGAACGGTCGATGATCTGGCGTCGATTTGTAAAAAGCGGAGTATCGACGAAATCGCCGTCGCTATTCCCAGCGCAAGCCGTACGCAGCTTCGGCGGGTTGTTCAGGTCTGCCAGGGAGCCAAGATACGTTTTAGTACTGTTCCTTCCCTGATGGATATCGCCGCCGGTAAACTGCAGGTCTCACAGATGAGGGACGTGGACATCAATGACCTGCTGGGCCGGGAAGTGGTGAATCTCGATATGGAACAGATTCACGTTTTTTTGAAAGACAATGTGATTCTGGTCACCGGGGCGGGCGGATCGATCGGTTCGGAAATGTGCCGCCAGGTCTGTGCCTTTGAGCCGCGAAAACTTCTCCTTTTAGAACAGGCGGAAAACCCTCTGTTTTTCATCGAACGGGAATTGCGAGAATCGTTTCCAGCAGTGCCGCTCGAATCTATTATCGCTGATATTACCGACAGGGTGCGAATGGAGCAGCTTTTTAACTGTTACCGGCCGCAGGTGGTAATTCACGCCGCGGCGCATAAGCATGTCCCCCTCATGGAGCAGAATCCAGGGGAAGCGATTAAAAATAATATTATAGGTACGCGGACGGTCGCCGACACGGCCGATGCCTTTGGGGCCGAATGTTTCGTGATGATTTCCACCGATAAGGCCGTCAACCCCACCAGCATTATGGGCTCGTCCAAGCGGGTGGCCGAAATGTATATCCAGGACCTGAACAAAACCAGTAAGACGCATTTTGTCACGGTGCGTTTCGGGAATGTGCTCGGTTCCAACGGCTCGGTCGTACCGATTTTTAAACAGCAGATTGCCGCCGGCGGGCCGGTTACAGTTACTCATCCTGAGATGCGGCGGTATTTTATGACCATTCCCGAAGCCAGCCAGCTTGTCCTGCAGGCCGCGGCGATGGGCCAGGGCGGCGAGATTTTCGTCCTTGATATGGGCGAACCGGTCAAAATCGTTGATCTGGCCCGTGAATTGATTACGCTCAGTGGGTTTCGGCCGGGAGAAGATATTGAAATCGAATTTACGGGCTTGCGCCCCGGCGAAAAATTATTTGAAGAGCTTTCCATTGAAGGCGAAAACATGGTGGCGACCAGACATCCTAAAATTGCCGTCTGGGAAAATATCCCCAGAGACCGCGAAACACTGCGAATCGGCATCGAAAGACTGCTCAAAGTTGCACACTCCCAGGATCGGTCGCAAATTATTCCGATATTGAAAGAACTCGTGCCGAACTTCATCGGTCAGCAATAACCTTCCCCCCAGCACCCGTCGTGGTTCCCAAAAGTGAGGAGTGGAATAGAGGAACCCAAAAAATCTTTTACGGATCACAAAACCGCTTTTATTTCAGAATTTGCAGGAGGTTGATATGGTCATCCGTCCACAAACGAATGTCCGGCAATTTGTTTTTCTGCGGACTGGCGGCGGCTTCAAGAGCGGGAATATTCAATGCCGAAGATTCCCGGCTCAGTAAAATCCAGTCGGAAGCCAGCTTGCCGGTTTCAGGGTCGTCATCATTTTCAATCCATGTACTCGAAAGCCCTAATTCTTTTGCCGCCTTCCACACCACCGAATGCAGATTCAGGTGCATTGTGGAAATATGAAACGCCAGAACGCCGTCCGGGGCCAGATGTTTCAGGTATATCGCAAACGCCTCCTCAGTCAGCAAATGGACCGGCACCGCGTCGGAACTGAAAGCGTCCAATACCAGAACGTCGTATTTCTGCGGCGATTCATTTTCCATCGAAAGACGCGCGTCACCTAAAACAATTTCAATCTCGGCTTTGGTTTGCGATAAATAACTGAAGTACTTTCGCGCCATCTGCTCCACCTGTGGATTGATTTCATAAAAGCGAATCGTATCCGAAGGCTGTCCATAGATGGCGATGGTGCCGACGCCCAGCCCGACAATCCCGATTTTACGATGGTTCTGTCTGGGCATATTCCGCAGCAGCAGACCAATACCGCTTTTGGGACTGTAATACGCCGTGGGGAGCAGTTTCTTTTGCGGATTCTGGAATTGCAGGCCGTGAAACGTCGTGCCGTGCTGCAAAAGCAGCTTATGCATCTGTGGATCCTGCGGCGATTCTTCCCATACCGTCAGGACGCCAAAAAAATTGCGGCAGTTGTCAATTGCGGTTTGATTGGCGATGGTTTTTCGGCCTTGAAAGATAATCCCGATAGTCCCGGCAATAAGCAGCATAAAAACCCAGATTTGCCTGCGTTTTTGCTGCGAAACGGTTAGCCCCTGTTGCGCCATCAGCACTGTCGCCGCACAAACCAGAAGCCCGATATGCAATTCGTGATAGACGCTGAAAATCAGCGGGGCGATAACCGCTACGAAAACGCCGCCTATGGCTCCACCGGCGGCAATCGCCAGATAATAGGTCGTCAGATGAGAAGCCTGCGGACGAAGACGATACAATTCGCCGTGACAAACCATCGAACAGAAGAACAGCATCGTTGTGTACAATACAATCAACGCAACCGGGCTGAGGTTTCCCTCTTCGTTGCGGGCGAAAATAACGCCGACGATACTCGCGATAAACAACGACAAAAACACCGGCCGAACATACCACCGCGGATGGTCAAAACACAAAATAAACGACAGCAGGTACAGGCACAGCGGCACAATCCACAAAAAAGGAATCACGGCGATATCCTGCGTGATTTTGGTCGTCACCGCCAATAGCTCCACCGACGCGCAGGCCGGCAGGACCAGCCACAGGACAAATAATTTCGGCGCAACCGCGGTTATTTTGGGTTTGGCGGTCAAATGTGCTTGTCTCGATGATTCTGCAATATAATTTTTCCACACCCCAACAGCGACCGACGCATACAGTATCGCGTATGCGAGAAATCCCGCCGACCAGAATTTTGCAATGGTAAAACGCGTCAGATTCGGTTCAAAAAGAAGCGGGAAACTAATCAAAGCCAGCAGAGAACCGGCGTTGCCGAGGGCGTACAAACGATACGGCTCTTTGGCGGGAAACAGCCGGGCAAACCACGCCTGCAAAACAGGCCCCGTCGTCGCCAGCAGGAAGTAAGGCAGGCCGACGCAGACCGTACAAATCAGAAGAATTTGCAAAATCGGATTTTGCCCCGGTGAGGGCTTGAATGAATCCGTCGGCACGATCGAAAGCATGACCCCGGCCGCGGCCAAAAGCAGAATCTGATTGATCGTTTGCTGCCGCGGTGAAAAAAAACGAGTATTCAGGTGCGCCCACGCATAACCGGCCAGCAGAAAAAGCTGGAAAAAAAGCATACACGCCGTCCACACTTCCGGGCTGCCTCCAAACCACGGCAGCAGAAATCGCCCCATCAGCGGCTGTACCTGGAACAGCAGGAACGCGCTCAAAAAAACACAAACTCCAAAGATAACGATTTTCATTTGCTGTTTTATCCAATCCAATCGACGATTTTTAGAAACCGAAACAATATACAGGAATTTAAGAAATAGCAATGGATTTGGACAATTAAGTATCGGATAAATAGGATGATATACCCATTCCACCTGGAAATGTCCAGTTAGGCGGCCGCAATGATTTCGAAATTTTCGGTTAGCAGAGTTCGCAGCGCCACTCGATGGTCCTTGATATTGGCAAAGAATCCCAGACACGCCCGCTT
>VGXU01000035.1 GCA_016873215.1 Planctomycetota bacterium | reverse complement strand
AGATTCCGCTGGTCATTATCTTTGCCGAGCGGCTGGGACTGGTGACGCTGGAAGTGTTGAAAAAATATCGTAAGTATGTGCTGCTGGGAGTATTTGTGATAGCGGCAATGGTGACGCCGTCGGCGGATATGATTACTCAAACGGCCCTGGCAATTCCCCTGTATATTCTATATGAGGGTAGTGTATTTTATTGCGGATTGAGGCGCAAAAAAGAAGCGGTTTCCGCCGGTGTCTTATCATAGCGATTTCAGTGGTCTCCGTGATAAAACTGCCCGGATTTTTCGGAAGATGATTTTTCGTTATCAGTCTTATCGGTTTGGTCCGGTTCGTCGAGGGTTTTAGTGATCTCGTCCTGTGATTCCCGGATTCCTTTTTTGAATTCCGTGATGCTTTTGCCGAGACCACGGGCGATTTCCGGCAGCCTGCGTCCGAAAATCAACAGCGCGACCAAGGCGATCAAAATCCATTCGGCACCTTGCGGAAGGCCCAGAAACGCAAGTTCATTTAACATCGAAATTCCTTTCCGTTTGCAATCCAACTCTATTTTATCGTCGCGGTTGTCGCCGTCAAGGACTATACGAGTATCCGGTACAGATTATGATTATTTGTTTGCGGTTTGCTCAACGGAGCCGGCGGTTTTCAGCGTTTCCGGCGCGACGATGCCGCCGGAGATAATCATCTTAAACGCCTCCTCGACGGTCATTTCCGTCTGCAGTACCTCATTGGCCGGAATCATCTCAAAAAACCCTGTTGTCGGGTTAGGCGTCGTAGGAATAAAGACCTTGCAGTAAGTATTATTCGAGGAATCTTTCAGCGTTCCGGTCAAAAAGCCCAGCGCATAAGTACCCTTACGAGGAAACTCGACAAGGACGACGGACTTAAACGAGGGGTTATCCTGCAGCGACAGGGCGGTGGTCACTTGCTTGGTGGCGGTATAAATGGTGCGGACCAGCGGAATCTTCAGTACGATTTTTTCGCCGATGGCCAATAAACGCCTGCCCGCAACGAACTTGGCAACCGCCCCGAACAGGTAAATAATTAACAACAGGCTTAGGATGGTGGCCAGCGATACGGCGTATTGAATATAAACCGGCGGAATTTCCTGAATCAGATGAATCCGAGGGAGAACTTCGAGAATTTTACTCACAATCGGACGCAGAAAATCTGCCAGTGCAAGGAATAGCCAGCGAACAACCACGATAGTGACGGCGAAAGGCACAATCACAAATATCCCGCTAATCAGCCGATTGCGGATATTGAGTGTAAAACGCTTGAATAACCCGAGTTTATGTTGTTGCGTCATCGTTTTAAGCCTTGTTATATTTTCGACCATTATAACATAGTTTCAGTTATGTTCAAGGTATGCAAAAAATCTTTGACCCAAACGGATTGGTCTGATATGCGTATAATAACAAGCAGCAAGAATGGAAAGGAGTCCATAATGGAAGGAAAAACAAATTGCGGGCTTTTACAGAAAAAATGTCAGCCCTGTCAAAAGGGCGGAACGTCGCTTTCGGCACAGCAGATTGCGGAATATTTGCCTCAACTGGGACAGGAGTGGCAAGTTATCGAAAATCACCACTTGCAAAAGACCTTTCGTTTTAAGAACTTCGCCGAGGCCCTGGCCTTTACCAATCGCATCGGCGAACTGGCTGAACAGCAGGGCCATCATCCTGATATTACCTTGTCGTGGGGTAAGGTTGTGGTGGATTTATACACCCATAAAATCAACGGCCTGCACGAAAATGATTTCATCCTTGCAGCCCAAATCGACCAGCTGTAAACAACCCTTGATTTTTAAAAATTTTAAAGATTTCTCAAAACAAACTTGGCGAATAGTAGTACTTCTTAGATAATAATAAAAACTAACGATAATAAGGCTTAAAGTGGACAAAAGAGATACAAAAGAAAAACTTTTTGCATTCGAAAATCGCTGCCGCCAGGCTGGATTGAAGGTAACTCCTCAGAGAACAGCGATTTATAAATCGCTTATTATGACGGATTTGCACCCGACTGCGGAAGATGTTTTCGGACAGGTGAGAAAAGAAATGCCCAGTATTTCACTCGATACGGTCAATCGAACACTGCTGACACTGGCCAAAATTGGGACGGCGTTTGTGGTGGAAGGAACGGGTCAGCCTCGGCGTTTTGACGGCGGTCTTGATGATCATCAGCATTTTCGCTGTGTCAAATGCGGCAAAATTGTTGACTTTCACCACGAGCCGTTCGACAATATTACATTACCACAAGAAATAGAAGGTGAATTCAAAATTCTTCGAAAAACCGTTTATCTGGAAGGACTTTGCCCGACATGTCAGGCAAATGCTTCTCAACAAGGATATCTTGATTAACCACAAAAAGGAAAGCGAGGAAACACATGAATCTTAAAGGGACAAAAACGGAAAGAAATCTGATGGGTTCATTTGCCGGAGAATCGCAGGCGCGAAATCGCTATACCTATTTTGCCGGGCAAGCGAAAAAAGAAGGTTATGAACAAATCGCGGCGATTTTTGAAGAGACCGCCAACCAGGAAAAAGAACACGCCAAACGGTTTTTTAAATTTCTTGAGGGTGGAGACGTGGAGATCACGGCGGCTTTTCCGGCAGGAGTCATTGGTACAACAGCGGAGAATTTAAAAGCGGCTGCCGACGGAGAAAATCACGAATCGACTCGTTTGTATCCGGATGCGGCCAAGACGGCCCAGGATGAAGGCTTTCCGGAAATCGCGGCCATATACCGTTTGATTGCCCAGGTTGAGGCACGGCATCGCGATCGGTATATGAAACTGGCGAAAAATCTTCTTAATGGCTCGGTATTCAAAAAGGATAGCGAGGTCAAATGGGTTTGCCGCAACTGCGGACATGTGCATAAAGGATTAGAAGCGCCTAAAATGTGTCCGGCTTGTCAGCACCCGCAGGCGTATTTTGAAATTGAATCAGTCAATTATTAAAACCCTAAAATTGTAAAAAGGATTGCTAAAATGAGTGAAAGAAAGGGTGTAGTTACATTTAAAGGCGGCCCGCTAACGCTTGTCGGAGCCGAGCTGAAAGTCGGGCAAAAAGCCCCTGAAGCGGTTTTGACCGCCAACGACATGTCGGAAGTCAGGGTGTCTTCTTTTGCGGGCAAAATCGTGGTTTTGTCATGTGTTCCTTCTCTGGATACGCCGGTATGCGATACTCAGACCCGCAAGTTCAATCAGAAGGCCGGCCAGATGAGCGGCGATGTCGTTGTGCTGACGGTGAGTATGGATTTACCATTTGCCCAGAAGCGCTGGTGCGGTGCGGCCGGGGTTGACTGTGTCAAGACCCTCAGCGACTATAAGGGCGCCAAGTTTGCCAGCGCCTACGGCCTGTTAATTAAGGAACTGCATTTGTTGGCCAGGGCGGTCATTGTGCTTGATAAAAAACAGACTATACAGTATATTCAGATTGTGCCGGAGATAGCAGCAGAACCAGATTATGATGCGGTTTTAAAGGCGGTCAAACAAATAAAGTAAACCGGACAGTGGACGGCATTGGTCTGCTGGCGGAAAGGAATACAACGATGAGAAAGCTCACTGATAATGTGTATTATGTCAGCGTGCAAGATTGGGACCGCCGATTATTCGACGAATTGATACCCCTTCCTGAAGGAACCAGCTATAACGCATATCTGATTAAAGGGTCCGAAAAAACGGCGATGATAGACACTGCCGACCCGCCGAAAATTCACGAGTTAATCAATCAGTTGATTACGGCCGGTGTGGATAAACTGGACTATATCATCAGCCATCACGCCGAGCAGGACCATTCCGGCGGTATTCCCGATGTTCTGCTGATGTACCCGGACGCTAAAGTGGTCACCAACGCCAAATGCAAGGCGATGCTGATGGACCTGCTGGATCTCGATGCGGAGCAGTTTGTTGAAATTACCGACGGCCAGACGCTTTCTCTCGGCGATAAAACACTTCAGTTTGTTTTTACGCCGTGGGTGCATTGGCCGGAGACAATGAGCACATATCTGAAAGAAGACAAAATTCTGTTCAGTTGCGACTTTTTCGGCTCACACCGGGCCACCAGTTCACTGTTTGTCGAAAACGAAGCTCACGTGCTTGAAGCGGCTAAACGCTATTATGCCGAGATTATGATGCCATTCCGCGGCGCCATCGCCGGAAACCTCAAGAAACTCGAACCGCTGGAGATCAAGATGATTGCTCCCAGTCACGGACCTGTTTATCCGAGACCCGCCCTGATTATTGATGCCTACAAGGACTGGATCAGCGACCGCGTGGAAAACAAAGTGATTGTGGGGTATGTGTCCATGCACGACAGCACCCGAAAAATGGTGGAGTATTTTGTCGATTCGCTGATTGAGAAGGGCGTTGGTGTGCAGCAATTCAACCTTACCGGTGTCGATATCGGCCATCTGGCGATGGAATTAGTCGATGCCGCTACGGTTATTCTGGCCGCTCCGACAGTGCTGGTCGGGCCTCATCCGACAGCGGCCTATGCGGCGTTATTGGTTAATGCACTCAAACCCAAGACAAAATTTGCCGGCATCATCGGTTCATTCGGCTGGGGCAGCAAAATGGTCGAAACGTTGACAAGCCTGATGGGTAATCTTAAGGCCGAGATGTTTGAGCCGGTGTTGATTAAAGGACAGCCCAAGCCCCAGGATTTCGAAAAGCTTGACCTGCTTGCCGAAAAAATCCAGGCGAAACATAAAGAATTGGGGATACTGAAAAAATAAACGGACAAGGGAGAAAAAACGAAAGGATACGATTATGGCGACAAAAGGTGAAGTCTATAAATGTATACTGTGCGGTAATATCGTGGAGGTGTTTCACGGCGGCGACGGTGAATTGGTCTGCTGCGGACAGCCGATGAAGAAAATGACAGAAAATACGACCGATGCAGCGAAAGAAAAACATGTGCCTGTAATTGAAAAGATTCAGGGCGGCTATAAGGTCAAGGTCGGCTCGGTCGCTCATCCGATGGAAGAGAAACACTATATCGAATGGATTGAGCTGACGGCCGACGGGAAATGTTACTATCAGCATCTCAAGCCGGGCCAGGCGCCGGAAGCGGTTTTTCTTGTTGCCGCTGACAAGGTCGTCGCCCGGGAATATTGCAACCTTCATGGATTGTGGAAAGGAATATAAACCATGTTAAAGAAAAGTATTGAAAAAGCGTTTAATGAACAGATTAATGCCGAGCTTTATTCAGCCTACCTGTATTTGTCGATGTCGGCCTGGTGTGAAAAGAGCAATCTGCCCGGCTTTGCCCACTGGATGCGGGAACAGTACAGAGAAGAGACGCAACATGCGATGAAATTTTATCGCTATATTGCTGAATGCGGCGGCCAGGTGAAGCTGGCAGCTATTAACGGGCCGGAAACGGAATGGAAAGATATCGCGGCCATTTTTGCCCAGACACTCAAGCATGAACAGTATGTAACCAGCCGGATTCATGCTCTGGTGGAACTATCTGCCAAGGAAAAAGATTATGCGGCCGGACAGTTCCTGCAGTGGTTTGTCGGCGAACAGGTCGAAGAGGAAAGTCACGCCGAACAAATCGTTGTCAAACTGGAAATGGTTGGTAAACAAGGTCCGGCAATGTACATGCTCGATAAGGAAATGGCGGCCCGCGGGGCCAAATAACGACAAGGAGAAACATATATGAGTATTACATTCAACGTGGATGAAATTTTTGAAATGGCTGAGGAAATCGAACGCAACGGCGCAAAGTTCTATCGCGATGCTGCCGGAAGCAGTACGGATAGATTCGTCCGTAAGATGTTTGTGGAATTGTCGGCGATGGAAGAAGGCCACGAGAAAATCTCTACCCAGATGCGCAAGGAATTGTCGGCTCAGATGAAAGAGCCGACGGTCTTCGACCCCGATAATGAGGTCGCAAAATATCTCCAGACTATGGCCGATTTCCACGGCATGGAAGGCAAAGCCGGCCCAACGCAGAAATTTACGGGCAAAGAAAGCCTCGAGGAAATTCTCCAGGCCGCGCTGCAGGCGGAAAAAAATTCCATCGCGTTTTACGTCGGTATCAAAGACCTCGTGCCTGAAAAGAAAGGCCGGGATAAAGTGCAGACCATTATTATCGAAGAAATGGCGCACGTCTCGACCCTTGGCGGGAAATTGCAGTCGCTGAAAAGATAATAAAACCGTTTCAGTAACGCATCCGTGATGCAGGGGCTTAGGGAAAGGCCCGTATGGCACAGACGGTGAAAAAAAATACATTCGTGCGTAAACAGCCGGCGATGCGGCGGGTCTTGCTTGGACTGACCCCCTGTGTCGCCGGTGCTGTTTATTATTTTGGCTGGCGAAGCCTGGCGGCGGTTGTTTTCTGCTGTGCGGTCGGATTTCTCTATGAATGGCTGTTTTGCCGCTGGCGAAAAGAACCTGTCAGCGAGGCGGTATTTGTCACCGCTGTTTTATTTGCCCTGGTAATGCCGCCGGGGGTTGGCTGGCATGTGATGGCCGCGGGAATGGCATTTGCGGTTTTGTTTTCCAAGGAAATGTTCGGGGGTTACGCCAAAAACATCTTCAATCCCGCTATCGCCGGGCGATGTTTTGTTTATATCTGCTTTCCCGTGGCGCTGACCGGAGTCTGGTACCCTCCGGCGCAGGAAGCAGCGGGGGCATTAACCCGCTGGAGCACCATGACAACCGCAGACGGAATATCGGCAAAGACCTCTGCGACTCCCATGGCCCATGTCAAAGCCGGCAGAATAGAACTGGTCGATTCATCTGATCCGCTGGCCGTTTCGGTTATTCCCATAAAAATGTCCGAGGACGAGCGTATTAAAATCAGCCGCTGGGAATTTTGGAAAACACTCTTTCTGGGCCGATTGTCCGGTACGATGGGTGTGACCAGCGCCGGGCTGATTTTGCTTGGAGGGATTTATCTCTATATCACAAAAACGGCCAGTCGGACGATTATTCTGACGATGGTTATAACGTATGCTTTACTCAGCGAACTGTTTTATCAGTTGGGCGTCAAGCCGGTTCTTCCGGGTTTATCGGCGGTACTGGGCGGCGGGTTCCTGCTGGGAGCGTTCTTTATGGCTACCGACCCCGTCAGTTCTCCGCGGACCGAACAGGCCAAAATCGCCTACGCGATTATTATTTGTATTTCCACCGTTGTCATCCGTAACTTCTCCATTTTCAACGGCGGCCTTATGTTCAGCATTCTCATCGGAAATATGTTTGCCCCGATTTTCGATTACGCGGTCAAAGAATACTGGCCGAAGAAAAAACCGGCAGTGGTTCCGCTAAAGGGGGCGGCATGAAGCAGAGCCGTTACTTCGCCGTGGTGTATATGTTTGTGCTGACAGCCGTTCTCAGTTCGATGCTGATTGGTTTGGAACGTCTTACACGCCGGCAGGTCAAAACCAATGAACAAATCGCTTTTGAACGTGCGGTCCTTGCGGTATTTCCCCAAATCGAAATCAAATCGGCCGCGGAAATTCACCCTGTTTTTACACGGGATTTTGTTTTGTCCGATAGCGGCGCCTATGAATACCGTCCGTCCGGGCAGCTCGCCGGTTATGTACTGCCATTTGAAGGGCCGGGATTCTGGGCACCAATCAAGGGTGTCGTCGGTATTGGGATGGATCAAAAAACGATGACCGGCATACGATTTTATGAGCAGGCTGAAACGCCGGGTCTGGGCGCCAGAATTGTGGAGCCGTTTTTTTATGAACAATTCGCAGAAAAAAGTCTGACCGAAGGTTCAAGGCCCGTTCGTATCAGGCCTCCATCTGAAGCTGGCGGCAATGATATTTCGGCCATTACCGGTGCGACACAGACCTGTGTTCGTCTGGAAAAACTGTTAAACGAAGCTGTCGTGCAATGGCGCGTTAAACTACAGGAGCAGGGGAAATGAACGGTCAGACCGTGACAAAACCTGCAAAACAAATTATCCTCGACGGATTATGGTACGACAACGCGATCTTCCGTCAGATTCTCGGAATATGCAGTACACTGGCCGTGACTAATAATGTGCTCAATACACTGGTGATGTGCATATCGCTGTCTTTAGTTACAGCCTTAAGCGGGATGACGGTTTCGGCTCTTCGCAACTGGACGCCGCGGTCGGTTCGGATGATGGTCCAGACGCTGATTATCGCTTTTTTTGTGATTATCGTGGATATCCTGCTGCGTGCGTACTGGCCCGAAATGAGCCGCAATCTGGGTCCTTATGTCGGCCTGATTATCACCAACTGTATCGTGATGGGCCGATGCGAAGCGTTTGCGGGGACCAACAGACCGTGGCCGTCATTTCTGGACGGCCTGTTTAGCGGGCTGGGATATTCGGTTGTCCTGCTGGCTATCGCGGCCTTTCGTGAATTGCTGGGCATGGGAACGATTCTGGGCTTTGCGATGCCGTATTTTTCCACGCACTGGGATAAATGGATTATTATGGTCATGCCGCCGGGTGGGTTTTTTGTGCTGGCGATGGTGCTTTGGCTTTGCCGGTCAGTTGAAATCAAAAGGAAATCATGATGCCGACTGCTGGAAATTTTAGTTCAGAGATATGGCTGGCGGTGGTCACCTGCTTTGCCGCCGTGTTCACCCAGAATATCCTGTTGAGTTATTTTCTGGGGATGTGCTCGTTTGTTTCAGTATCCAAAGAAGTCAAGACCGCCGCAGGCCTTGGATTGGCCGTGGTGGTGGTTATTACGGCGACATCGATTCTCAACTGGATGGCCTACTGGTGGGTACTGGTGCCGCTGGGTCTGGAATTTTATCGGTTTATTTTATTTATCATCATTATCGCCGCATTTGTTCAGCTTTTGGAAATGGTGATTGACCGGTACTCCCCGGCCCTGTATCTGGCGCTGGGTATTTTTCTGCCTTTGATTACCGTCAACTGTGCTGTATTGGGTTCGGTATTATGGATGGTGATTCGTAATTATTCATTCGTGGTATCGGTGGGTTTTGGTTTGGGCAGCGGCCTGGGCTGGATGATGGCGATTGTCGCTATGGCCGGCATCCGTCAGCGGCTCGATGAATCGAAAATCCCGGCCGGCCTGCGCGGCCCCGGGATTACTTTGATTATTGCCGGTATTATGGCGCTGGCATTTATCGGCTTTACAGGAGTATTGCAGTAAATGGCCGAAGTCTTCGTCTCAGTTTTGATTATCAGCGGTATCGCCGCGGCCCTCGCCCTGATTCTGGTTTTCTGCGAAAGCATCATTCAAAACTACGGCCCCTGCAAAATCACCATCAATGGCAAAAAGGAATTAACAGTTGAAGGCGGAAAGCCGTTATTGTCTTCTCTCAGGGAGCGGAAAATTTTTCTGCCCAGCGCCTGCGGCGGACGCGGAACCTGCGGCGTCTGCAAATGCAAAGTACTCTCCGGAGCAGGCCCTGTTCTGCCGACTGAAACGCCGTTTCTCGATGCCAAAGAACAAAAAGAGAATATCCGCCTCTCCTGTCAGGTTAAAGTTAAAAACGATATCGCCATTGAAATCCCGGATGCCCTGTTTTTCATTCAGCAATATCAGGTGACTTTGACTGCGGTGGAGGATTTGACTTATGATATGAAACGATTCCGCTTTGAATTGACTGAACCTGCGGAAATGGAATTTGTCGCCGGCCAGTATGTCCAGATTACCTGCCCGTCCTATCAGCAGGGGGTTGAAGAGGTGGATCGGGCATATTCCATTGCCTCCGACCCGAAGGACAATCATTTTATCGACTTGATTGTCCGGCGTGTGCCAAACGGGATTTGTACCGTATGGATGTTCGATTATCTCAAAATAGGGGATCGCGTACAAATGACCGGACCGTATGGCGAATTTCGAATAAGCAATGCGCAGACGCCGATGATATTCATTGCCGGCGGCAGCGGGATGGCGCCGTTTGTCTCGATTTTGCACCAGATGAAAAATTCCGGCTCAAAACGCAAAGCGGAATACTTCTTCGGCGGCAATACCGTGCGTGATTTGTGCCTGTCGGAACAGATGGCAAAGTTTGAAAAAACGCTCGCGGATTTTAAATTCATCCCGGTGGTCTCCCGGCCGGCGCCCGAAGACAAATGGAACGGACAGACAGGCCTTGTCACGGAGGCCGTCAAAAGGACATATACGGATGTAAGTGGTTATGAGGGCTATCTGTGCGGCAGCCCGGGAATGATTGACGCTTCTATTAAAGTCCTGATGGAGCTTGGAATGGCCAAAGAAAGAATCTTTTATGATAAATTCGCATAGGAAAAATGATGAAACAGTCACCGCAGGATAAAAATCTGGACCGGATGCTGCGGTCGGGCAAATTGACCGCCGGCGGTTTTTTTGGCGCCGATTCGCGCAGCGTCGATGAGGTTATCGCCGAAGACGCCGCGACGCTGATCAAACTGGGCTACAGGGTTGCGCAAGTGGCTGCGCGAATGCAGGAATTGCGTGACCTGGCCCGGCCCGCTCTGGGCAACTGGGTCAGGGTAAACGATACCTTACAGGTCAAAAGCGAGGATTATAAGGGAATGATTGGTTGCCCCTGGCCGCACAGCGGACAGTTTGGAAAACGCATCACTGCCGCACAGCGTCTGGATACCGGCCAAAGCGCAAGCTGGTCGGATTTGAATATCCATCTGATTGAAGAACACGGATTTTTCGAGGGGAGGGGAGCCTTTTTCCGCATCGAGCCGGAAGAGTTAATCCGCGTCATATTTTAATTTTTCGAGTTTCTGCGGCCTATCCGATATTTTCTGCGACAACTGTTTCTGTCGGCTTTGCTTCCGCGAATACGTCCCATTCCAGTCCATACTGCGCCAGATACAATGCTGTGTAGGAACGCTAGAACACAAGTATGGGAAGCAAAAGAACCGTTCCAAGATACGGCAGCATCATAAGACAGCAGGCGCAGCAGCAGGTTGCGATGGCTGCCGCGACCAGAATCGTTCCAATGGCCAGACTTAAAACGATTGCAAACAGAATGAACAGTACAAATCGTCCGGAATTGTTTTTTACCAACTCCCACACCCGTTTCCATGCATCCATACAGCGAATGCGGTGAATGAACATCACCGGCACGACAAAATCTTCGGTGAATTTCAAAATAATACTAAAGACAATGGCCACCAGTAACGTAATTAAAGTCAGTACGGCAATTATTCCTATCATTGCGGGCAAGAAACGCTCGGCGCGGGCGATGGGGATGATAACGACAATCCATCCTACCACGAGCGGAATAATGCAAACCATACTGATTAGCCACAGAACAATCTTAAACAGAAACAGGCTGTTCGCTTCCCGGGCATACTCCGTCCACGGATACACCACTGTCGCCTTGTTTTTAGCCACACAATACAAAAACATAAACTTTCCCCGGCTGCGCAGCCATAACAGGACAAGGCAGATAGCGATCACGATAAAGCCAACGACGATTCCCACCGGGATAATCCAATACAGGTTCGATTCAATGGAATGTCGGATATGCCCAAAATCAGGACTGCCGCCATGTCTGCCGCCGTTGCTGCCACCACTGCCGCCGCCTTCGCCCAGAAATGCCAGCCACGCGCAGAAGCCGATAGTGAACCATTTGCTCCATTCAAACGGCGAAAACAAAATCTGTTTGGTCTTTTCAAGAGCCTTGCCCACCGGCTCAATCACGCTGACTTGTATGGCGGATGTCCCGTTCATCGTTTTACTCCTTTTAATGAATGCCCCGATTCCAGCTTCATTTTGAAAACGATATTACTTCTGATACGCAATCGGCACTATACACATAAACGAGGCCTTTTGGGTCTCGGACAAATTTTTGAACTGATGCTGCTCATTGGGCATAACCAGAATCATATCGCCGGCTTTCAGCGGCCGGGGGCCTTTATCGGTCACCACCGTGACATCGCCCGAAAGAATCATCACCTCGTGCTCGAACGGATGACTATGATACGGCGTATGGCCGCCGCCGTCCACTTCAAATATTCGCATCGCGAACGTTGGCGCCTTGTCGTCCGGACCGAATATCACACGCACCGACACATTTTTAGCCCCATCCATCTGCACGGCCTTCGCGGCAGCATCGGATATTTTCTTGATAATCATAATCTTCGCCTTTTATTGAAGAATAGTTTTCGCAATCGTCCCTGCGGCATCAGTTTTGGCACATTGCGCTGCCGACCGGGCCATTTGATTTCGCCGGGTTTCATCGGCCATCAATTTTATCAGCGTCTTTTGCAGGCCTTCAGTAAATCGCGCCGGATTTTTCAAATCTTGCGCCGCAATCACTGCCGCTCCGTATCGTGTTAATTGCCCGGCATTCAAAAACTGGTGGTTGTCTTTATGGTACGGATACGGGATACAAATACTCGCCCGCCCGGCCGCGGCATACTCCGCGACACTCACCGCGCCGCTTCGACCCACAATCAAATCCGCCGCCGCATACAAATCCGGCATATCGTCATAATATTCCACCGGGACATATTTTACAAGACTATCTTTGGCCTGCGAAACCACCTCCTGAAAATTGGCCTGCCCCGTCAGGTGCACAATCTGCCAGTCGCCGGCAAATCGGCCCATCTGTGGCAGGGTACTCAAAATGGCGTTATTGATGTCCCGCGAGCCGCTTGACGCCCCGGTGATTAAAACCGTCTTTTTATTCGGGTCAAGCCCCAGTTCCGCAACCGCCTTGTCCTTATCCGGATTGAGAAAACCGCTTCGCAAAGGACAGCCGGCCGCGACAGCTTTTTGCGGATTGAAGTATTGCAGCGTATCCTCAAATTGCACAAAGACCTTTTGCGACAACCGGCCCAGCAGACGATTGGCCTTGCCGGGAATGATGTCAACATTGATTAAAAAAACCGGAATCTTCAGTGACCGTGCGGCGAAAACCACCGGCGCACAGACAAACCCGCCCGTACCGACGACGACCGCGTTTTCACGAACGGCGGCCAGAATTTGTTTGACGAAATAATAGCTCTTGATAAAGCCCCCGTAAAAACGGACAAATTTTTTCGGCCACAGTCCAAGCCCCTCCGCCGGCAGAGGTAAAAATTCATATCCCGTCGGCGACAGTACACGGGCGTCTACCGTCCGGCTGCTGCAAAAAAACGTAATTTGGCTTTCCGGGGCAAGTTTTTGAATCTGCTCGGCCACCGCCATGGCCGGATAAAGATGACCGCCCGTACCGCCGCCCGCAAAAAAAATATGTAAGGGGTTTTTCATCACTGTCTGTTTCACCTGAATTCTGTATTCGTTCAATGTCATTCCCGCGCAGGCGGGAATCCAGAGAGTTTTAATCTTTTCGCAAAAAAACACCTGCCGTTTCCGGTTCCAGCCGTGCCTGCGTTTGACGAAGAATATTCAGCAAAATTCCCAGCGCCGCCGCCGTCAGCAGCATACTCGTGCCGCCGGCGCTGATAAACGGCAGTGGGATGCCTTTGGTCGGAAGTATCACCGTCACCACGCCGATGTTGATGGCGGCCTGAATGGCGATGCACAGTACTATGCCGTAGCCCAGCAGCCGGCCGAAACGATCCTCACATCGCCGCACTGCTGCCAGGCCCAGAACGGTGAACAATATAAACAGCAAAATGACCGTCACCGCTCCGACGAAACCGGTTTCCTCGGCCACAATCGAGAAAATAAAATCCGTGGTGTCTTCCGGCAGATGACCATACTTGAACACGCCCATACCAAGCCCCTTGCCGAAGATACCTCCCGTGGCAATGGCGCGAAGAGACTGGTCCGCCTGGTAAGGGATATTCTGGGAATCCAGAAAAGCCTTAATGCGATTGATTCGTGTTGGGGAATTGAGAACCGCCGCGACAAAACCGATGGCGACCACCGGCAGCGGCGCCAGAAAATGCCACCACACCGCGCCCCCCAGCCACAGCATCAAAAATGACAGCATCGCGATATAAGCAGCCGTGCCGAAGTCCTGCGTAATAATCAAAACCACCGCCGTGGCGGGCACAACACAGATGGGAATAAACCGTCTTAAAAACGATTTCATATCGTCGCCGCAGCGGTCCAGAATCGCCGCCAGGAAAATCAAAATTACCCACTTGGCCATTTCCGACGGCTGAAAACTGATATAAACCGGCCCTGGTGCGATGTCTAACCAGCGTTTGGAATAATTGCGTTCCACGCCGAAAATCAGCACCGCCGCAAGCAGCAGCAGGCTCAGCGCTAATAAATACGGCGTAAGGGATTTAAACGGATATTTGCCCACAAGACTGAACCGGCGATAATCCACGACGGAAAACAGGTACATCACCGCCACGGCCGCAGGGAAAAACATCAATTGCTTGAGTGTGGTAAAATCGTAAAACCGTTTCCAGTCATACTGCCCGGCAACGCTGGCCCCGGCCGAAAAGACAAATACTGTCCCCATCGCCATCAGCGTCAGGACAATCAGCTCCAGCCAGTAGTCATACTGAATTTTCAATTCCTGGGTTTTCATCATTATCATTATTTCGGCACACGGGCTGCTTTGGCAACAAAAATCGGACCGGAACACAAACTTTTTAAGGACTTGCCTGGAGAGCAAAAAGCAGGTAAAATCACAGCCGAAACGTCGGTAATTGGAAAATGAGCTATTGGGAGCAATTATGAAAAGACAAACGGTCCTTGCGGGGTTAACGATGGTGACGGTTTTGACGCTGGTTTCGGCCTGTCAGCAGGACCCCCAGATGATTAAACGAGCCCAGTTGGTCGGCTATGAGAATCACCAATTGAAAAAACAGATTGAACAAAAAGATGCCGAAATCACCGCCCTGAAACAGCAATTAGACCAGACTCAGAAAACTCTTCGGAGTACACGGGAGCAGCTTGACAAGACAACCACTCTGGCAAAGCAGGCCGCCGACGAAAACAAGCAACTGCGGGAAGAATCCCTGCAAAAAGATGCACGTATCGTCGGACTGACAGAAACAGTTGATGCGATGCAGGAAAAAAATATGCAATCTCAGCAAATGATATTTATCACGCATTTGACGGAGGCGCTGGCGCAATGTCAGCAAAAACTGGCCAAATACGAACCTGTGGACGCCAACGCCCCGGCCGCCCCAAATCAATAGAAAATCAAACGCCGTTGCCTATGTCGACGCATAAAATCCGTATTCGTATGCGGCGTCAAATAACGCGACAATATTCTGTGGCGGGACTTGACCCTGAATATTGTGAACATTGTTAAAGATATAACCCCCGCCGGGCATAAAGGCATCCATATTTTTTTTGACTTCCCGCTGGACGGTATCCGCGTCGGCAAACGGCAAAATATGCTGGGCGTCAATACCGCCGCCCCAGAAAATGATTTTCTTCCCGAATTGCCGCTTCAGTTTGAGCGGGTCCATCCCTTCGCTGCTGATTTGGACGGGATTGAGAATATCCACGCCGTTATCAATCAGCTCCGGGATATAGACCGTGCAGCCGCCGCAGGTGTGATACCAGATTTTCGCTTGCGTCAAAGACCGGATATGCTGTACTAATTTTTTCTGGCGGGGCTTGACGACAGTGCGATAAAAATCCGGCGAAAACAGCGGGCCGTACTGACCGGCCAGGTCGTCGCCGATCATAATCACGTCCACTATATCGCCGACTTCTTTCATAAAGCCCGAGTAATAATTCATCCAGAATTTCAGTGTCTGGTCCAGCAGGGCCTCGCAGAACGCCGGGGCCTCAATCATATCCATAAACCACCGCTCAAGCCCCCGCATATACCAGCAGTATTCATAGACCACGCCGCCGATGCCGGTACAGATGGCGTAAGGCGTTTCTTTCCGCATCTGTTGGGCATTTTCCCGCACGCCTGCGAACCGGCTTGTGTCGGAACCGTTGGGGAACGGATAACCCGCGATGTCCTTAATCGTTGCATTCGCCAGCGGATGATGCGAAATATCCATATAAAGCGGCTGGTCGTCCGGCATCGACCAAACTACGCCGAATTCATCTTTCAGGTCGTGCCACCATCGCCCGTTACGCTGCTGTTTCACGATGCCGCCCTTGAAGCTGTCCGGCGCCTTCGCGCACAAATACCGCGTATCAATATGAAACCGTTGCAGCACCGCCTCGCTTGGTTTGGCCAATTGCTGAACCGGGTCCAATATCACAATCTTTTCCTTGAGGCCCAGATAACGAATCAAATCTTCGTAAGCCACCCGATGAATGCCCGTCTGAAAGCCGCCCAGGTCAATCGGCACGCGGTCGGGGACCTGATGATTCAGGGCTTTGACAACACGCTGGCGGGCAGTCATCGTTTCTTTCATTACGGTAGCCTTTCCTTTTTTTAATACAGTCGATTCGACTTGGAAAACATGGGTAAAGCAATATTATAAATCCTGTACAAAATGTCAAGGCCAATATTTATACTGACATCTCGGCCGGAAAAATCCGCGCCGCCGCAAAATCATTCCTTTGAATTTTTTCGCAAGGTAAGGTATCTTGTCTGCTTTCTTAAACCGGAAAGAATATGACCTTATTAGCGTTGCGTGATATTCATAAATCCTACGGGTCGCAGGTTGTTTTTCACAACCTCAACGCCCAGTTTCACCCCGGCCAGCGCGTCGGCCTCATCGGCCCAAACGGCTCCGGAAAAACCACGCTCTTTCGCCTCATCCTCGACCAGATTCAGCCCGATATGGGCCAAATCACCCGTGCCCGCAACCTACGCATCGGCTATCTCGCACAGGAACCCCAGCTTGCCCCCGGCCGCACCGTCATCGAGGAAATGCACGAAGGCCTTGGCGATACCCTGACTATGCACCATCGCCTCGAAACCCTCTCCAACGAATTGGCCGCTCTGTCCGGCGACAAGCTCCACTCCGCGATGAAAGAATATGACCGCCTCACCCACGCTTTCGAATCTGCGGGGGGCTACTCCTTCGAGGCCAAAGTCAAAAGCACGCTGGCCGGGCTGGGCCTGCCGCCCGAATTGTTCGAAGCCAAAGTCGCCGCGCTTTCCGGCGGACAGCGCAGCCGCCTGGCACTGGCCAAAATCCTCATCGCAGAAACCGACCTCCTCCTGCTCGACGAGCCGACCAATCATCTCGACCTGCAGGCCACGCAATGGCTCGAAAAATTCCTCGCCAACTCCGGCAGGGCCGTCATTCTCGTCAGCCATGACCGCTTTCTGCTCGACGCCGTCGCTGAACGCATCCTCGAACTCGACCAGAAACGCGCCCGCTCCTGGCGAGGCAACTACAGCCGGTACGTCGAAACTAAAGAAATCTTGAACCTCCAGCTCGAACGCCAGCACCGCAAGCGCTCCGATTTTGTCACTCACGAACTGGATTTCATCGCCCGCAACAAAGACCAGGAAGGCATGCGCGGCACCGCCCGTGGACGCAAAACCCGCCTTTTAAAGATGCTCAAGGCAAACCCCGACTATCTCGAAAAGCCCACCGAGCAAAAAACAATTCAGTTTTCGTTCGCCAAAGCCAGGGGCAAAAGCGAACTTATCTGCCGGGCGGAAAATCTCAGCAAGGCCTTCGGGCCGATTACGCTGTTTAATGAGTTATCGTTCGACCTCTATCGCGGCTCGTTTCTTGGTATCACCGGCCCAAACGGCACGGGCAAAAGCACGCTGCTCAAGCTCGCGCTGGGCCAACTGGCTGCTGATGCCGGCTCCATCCGCCTCGGCAAAACCCTCAAAATCGGCTATCTCGACCAGCACGCCTCCGTCCTCGACCCCGAAGCGACCGTGCTCGAAGAAGTCTCACGTCTGCGCCCCGAGTTATCGCCTGAACAACTTCGCGGCAGGCTCGGCGCGTTTTTATTTACCGGCAATGACGTCTTCAAAAAGACTGCCGACCTTTCCGGCGGACAGCAAAACCGCCTCATCCTCGTCAAACTCGTTCTCTCTGAGCCGGACGTGCTGGTTTTGGATGAGCCGACCAACCATCTCGACATCCCCACGCGCGAAATGCTCGAAGAGGCGCTCGATGAGTTTAACGGTGCCGTTATCGCCGTCAGTCACGATCGTTATTTTCTCGACCGCCTTGCCGGCCAGCTTCTGGTGATGGGCACCGACCTGCTGGGTGATAAGGAAATGGGCCGGTTCGAGTTTATTACACCCATTCAGGATAAAGGCGCCTGGACAACCTACAGCGAATTGCTTCAGGGTCGCAGGGCTGCCGCCGCCGAGGAAAAACAAAAAAAAACACCGAAATCCTCGCGCTCTAATAAAACCCGCACCGCCACCCCGGCTGAGTTAAAACAGTTTAACAAATACACCGTCGAACAGATTGAAAAGATGATTGCCGACCTCGAAAAAAATATCGCCAAAATGCAGGAGCAGTTCGGCACCGAGGAGTTTTACCGTTCGGCCGACAAATTCGCCGCCTTGCAGGCCGACTTCAACGCCGCCAAACACCACCTCGAACTCCTCTACAAAGCATGGGAATTCCGCAATCAATAAATTCTTATCTGCTGGGTGCCATGCCCACCGTTAATTTCTTTTATAATTACCTTTAATAAAAATCGCTTGATTTTCAGGACAGTCGCTGCAATCCTGTAAAAGGCTGAAAAAAACGACTTTTCACTTCATTGGGGGTTTCGATTGCAATTTGCGTCGGGGGTGCTATAATCACGCCCAACGTGTACTAAATATAGAGTGAGGACAGCGTGCGATTTTTAGTATTTCAAAACGGTAAGCCGGCCAGGAATGTCGTCCTTTCGGGGGCGTATCTGTTTGGTATGGATATGGTTCCGCTGCGAAATGTCGAGAGCATTATGTTTCGCAACGGCGTTATCGAGTGTGTGCGCAAGAGCGACGACGCGGCGGGGCTGTCGTTGCTGTGGCCGGTGGAGGATGCGGGGGCGTTTTTGCTGCCGACGACGCGTCTGCCGGAGCGGGACGAGCCATACATTTTGAATGTGGAGCTGGCCCGTGCGCGGCTGATGCAGATTACGGTGAAGCGCGAGGACTGGGCGCTGTTCGAAGAGATGGACAAATTTGCGGATTTGGCTCACGAGGCGCAGGAATTGTTTATTGAGGCGCTGCAGCATATTTCGGATCCGCCAAAGGCGTCTGTTTTGGCGGATGCGGCGCTGAAAAAGGCGATGCTTCTCTCGGAAAGGCTGTCGCTGCGATACGCGGAGCAATATCTGTCGCTGCGATTCCGGAACCGCGGGCTGGGCAAGCACACCCTGGGGTGCTGTATCGAGCCGTCGCGGCTGGGAAATGAGCGGTACGATAAATGCGTACAGGATATGTTTAGTTTTGTGACGGTGCCGGTGAACTGGGGGCAGATTGTTCCGGAGAAGGGGAGATACGATTTTGCGGCGTTCGAAAAGTGTATCGAGCGTCTGGCGGGCAAGCGGATGGCGATCAACTGCGGCCCGCTGCTGTGCTTTGAGCCGGCGAAGGTGCCGGGCTGGCTGCTGGCGCAGAAGGCGGGCTTTGAAGAGGTTCGCGAACAGGCGTACGAATTTATCGGCAAGATTGTGAGCCGTTATGGGAAATACGTGCATTTCTGGACGGTCATCAGCGGGATGAACGCAAGGAACTGCTTTGGCTTTACGTACGAGCAGATGATAGAAATGACGCGGACGGCGTGCCTTGCGGCCAAGGCGGCGGACGCGAAAGGCCGGCGGATTATTGAAATTACTCATCCATGGGGCGAATATTACGCGACGGAAAAGGCGACAATTCCGCCGCTGGTATATGCGGACGTGGTGATTCAAAGCGGGATCAGTTTTGACGCGTTTGGACTGGTTCTTGAGCTTGGCAAAAACCAGCCGGGGATGCATATTCGCGATATGATGCAGATTTCGTCGAAGCTGGATTGTTTCGCGACGGTCAACAAACCGCTTCATATTGTGACGGCTGTGCCGGGCCATGACGGCACGGAGGCGACAGATTGTATGAGGGCGGGTGTCTGGAAGAAGCCGTGGGACCCGGCGGTTCAGGCGGAATGGGTTGAGCAATTTTATAAGATTGCACTGGGTCGGTCGTATGTTTCCACGGTGACGTATTCGCACCTGGTTGATGATTCGGAGGCATTGATTCCCACGGCGGGCCTTATCGATGAAAAAATGGATCCCAAGAAGGCGTTTTTGACCATTGGGAAATTTCAGAAGATGATTCTCAAGAGCGCCGCGGCGCCGAAATAAGAAGCTATGAATTCAACAGGGTGTGTTTCGACCGACATTTACGCGGCATCGGCTGTTGATAAAACGGCTGATGAAGAGAGCGTTCTTGTGTTGCGGATTGGAAGCTGCGGTTTTTGGACGATTGCGGGGCTTGTCGGATGTTTGCTTTTGTCGGGGTGGACGGGATGGCATTCTTCGGCGAAAGCATTGGCGCATCCTCTCGATACAATAAACCCCAACACGGACCCGAAGGCGAGCCTTGTCCGGCTGCCGGGCATTGGGCCGGCAAGGGCGATTACGATTATAGAATATCGGGATGGGCACAGCGCGGATGGTCCTGCGTTTCGTTCGCCGGCGGATTTGGTTGCGGTGGCGGGGCTGGGGCCCAAGACGGTGGAAAAAATGATGCCGTGGATTTCGTTTGGCGATGCGGGCCAATCAGCAATGGAGTAGCAAGTGGCGGAATGGGAAATTAAAAAGACGCTGGGGCGGTGTTACGGGACCGGCCGGGAACTGGCCGTGGGAGAGGAGTATTTCGCCGCGCTGGTGCAGACAGAGGCGGAGTTTGAACGGCGTGATTTCAGCGCGGACTACTGGGAGGCGCAAAAGCCGGAGGTGTATTGTTTCTGGAAAAGTCATGTTCCCAACCCGCAGCAGAAGAAGAAATTATTTATTGACGATGCGATGCTGCTGGCGTTTTTCGACCGGCTGTCAACGGAGGTCGAGCCGGAAAAGGTCAATTTCCGATTTGTGCTGACGCTGATTCTGATGCGCAAGCGGAAATTGAAATATGATTCGAGCCGAAACGAAGACGGGCGTGAAGTCTGGACGCTTCGCGTCACCGGCGAAGACCGGAACGAAGACGTCGTCAATCCGCATCTGAGCGAAGACCAGATTCAGCAGCTTTCCGAACAGATGGGGCAGATATTACAAACAAATTTAGAGTCGTAATGCCGCACAGGAAAAATCGTGAAATCCGAAATTCGAAAAACG
This sequence comes from Planctomycetota bacterium, assembly GCA_016873215.1. Classification (GTDB taxonomy): domain Bacteria; phylum Planctomycetota; class Phycisphaerae; order Sedimentisphaerales; family Anaerohalosphaeraceae; genus Anaeroglomus. Next base: position 7,163 of record VGXU01000035.1, on the reverse strand, counting down.
AAATTCGAAACAAATTCTAAATTCGAATATTCAAAATTCGGTCTGACAGTGGTTTTGTTGTTTGTATTGGCCGGGTGCGGGCCGAAGCAGGTGAAAGAGGAGAAGCTTTGTGCGGGCAAGGCGACGGCGGCAGAGGTGGTTGCGGCGTTGCGGCAAAGCCAGGCCGAGTCGTTATCTTTACAGGCGAGGATTCACTGCGTGATAGAAATTCCAAACCCACAGGGAAAGTCAGAGAAGCAGGATTTTGACGGGAAAATATTTTTTATCAGTCCGGGGAATTTGTGTATTGCCGGAGAGAAATTTGGGCGAATCCGGATTGGGGTCAACGATAAGGAATTCTGGGTCTATGTCAAACCCGGGCAGGACACCGCGTGGTGGGGCGAGAAAAAAGATGTTCCATCGTGCGTTGAGAAGCTCGGATTTAATCCGTTTTACTTAGCCGAGGCGCTGGGGCAGATCGATTTGAACCGGGACTGGACGCTGATGCAGCAGCCGGGCTTTGATATTCTTGTTTCGCCGGACGCCGGCGGCATCAAGAAGGTGTATGTGAACTGCTGTACGTACCGGGTGGAGCGAATAGAATATTGCGATGTGATGGGAAGGCTGATGGCGGCGGCGGATTTGAGCGACTACAAGGATGTGCCGAAGGTGGGAATGATTCCGAGGATGATAGAATTGGGGCATTTTCGTTCGGCGCAACCGGATTTGATATTGCAGCTGCGGCTTTCGGGGATTTCGTTTTTTGCCCCTACGGAGGCGCAAAAGAAATTGTTTGACCGGCCCAGTCCGAAAGGCTATGCGTCGGTTTATCACTGGACGGGAAATTGTGAATTTGTCGCGGAGAAGGAATTGCCGGAAGGGAAATAATGATGCGTGAACCGCTGGAAAAACGTCTTGAGAAAAAAGTACTGTTTGTGGACGGCGCGATGGGAACGCAGTTATTTGAGCGCGGGGCGGCGGCTGGCAAGTGCAACGAGAAAATCAATCTTGACCGACCGGACATTGTACAATCGGTTCATCAGGCATATTTTGACGCCGGGTGCGATGCGGTTTTGAGCAACAGTTTCGGGGGCAGCGCCATATCGCTGGCGCGTCACGGGCTGGCGGGGCAGGCGTATGCGTTGAATCTGGCCGCGGCAAAGATCGCCCGCAAGGCCGCAGGCGATGACCGTTATGTTCTTGGCGATATCGGCCCGGTGGGGGATTTTCTTGAACCGCTGGGGATGCTCAAGGAAGCGGACCTTTTTGCGGCATTTGCCGAGCAGGCAAAGGCGCTGGAAGAAGGCGGTGTTGACGGGTTTATTATTGAGACGATGGCGGCATTGGAAGAAGTTGAAGTTGCGGTCAAGGCGGTCAAGTCCGTCAGTCGAAAGCCGGTGCTTGCGTCGATGGCGTTTGACCCGGCGCCGGAAGTGGCGCGAACGATGATGGGCGTCAGTCCGCAGATGATGGTCGATCAACTGGCCCCGCTGGGGATTTGCGCCATGGGTTTTAATTGCGGGACGCTCGATATGGACGGCTATGTCGCTTTGGCAAAGGCATTTGCCGCAGTGCTGAAGGGGACGGGTATTTTCTTATTGGCCGAGCCGAATGCGGGCAGGCCTGAACTGCGCGATGACAAGGCGGTTTACACGCTTTCGGCGGAGGCGTATGCCGAGGCAATGGTTAAAATCCGCGATGCAGGGGCGAAGATTCTGGGGGGCTGCTGCGGCACGTCGCCGGCTCACCTCTCTGAGGCGATTCGGAAGAACAAGCAGACCACTGTGCATGCGTAACAAAACAGCACACTCTGCAGGAAAAGAAGAGTGAGTATATTTTCAGATGCATCAATATAGGATATATCCGAGCACGATTACAAGAATTATTTTATCTGTTTCCATTGACAAGTATTTTTAGAAATATTTTTTGAAAAATTGTAACAAAACATTTCGCTGATAATCTCTCTTATTGAATGACCTTTTATGGAACAGATGTTTGATCAGTCTCTGATTCAGCGGGCCCGTGAAGGCAGCCAGGACGCTATGGGGCAATTGGCCCAGGCGGTTAAGCCCAGGTTGTGCGCGTATTTCTACAGGGTGGCGCTGAATTATGACTTGGCCGAAGACCTTTCACAAGAAACGCTGCTGGAAATGATAAAGTCACTAAAAGACCTTCGTGAACCGGAACATTTTTGGGGGTGGCTGTATCGTATTGCTTCAAATAAATTCCTGAACCATTGTCGTCAGAAAAAAACACAGCAGGCGACAGAGCAGACATTAGTCGACGCTCTTGCTGACCGGATAAAAAGACAACAGAAAGAACACGGGGTATCAAGTCTTCTGCAGACGGAACTTTCCAGGGCAGTCATTGTCGCTATTGGGCGTCTGGAAGCTCAGGAGAGGTCAATTCTCTCACTGCGATGTTTTGATCAGCTCGCCTACTCCGACATTGCCGGAGCTCTCGAGACCTCGGAGACCAATGCCCGCGTGCTCTTTTACCGGGCCAAACAGTCCTTAAAAAAGGAGCTGGTACGGCAAGGACTCAATAAGGGTTCTTTGTTGATGGCGTTGGGCTTTTTCGGTTATCTGACAGAACCGGCTGAGGCGGGTATTGCCGCTGCAACGACAACGGCTTCGGTAACCATTCCCGCGTCAATGGTTTCCGTGCCGATGACAACGACCATCCTAGCTACTTGCGGAATGAAGGGTATCTTTCTGGCGGCGGGGATTTTAACCGTTTCGTCTGTGTTGATTGTAACATCAATTAATCAGCCGGCTGCCCCCAAAGACATTTCTGTTTTGCCGCAGCGGCAGGAAGTCCGCAGTTTTCATTTCACCACGCAAAGCCGTAATAATTCCCCCGGTACTCCTTCCAGTCTGAGCAAAGGAGCATACGAACAGTGGTTCTATTACCCCGAAAATATTGAAGGGCCTGTCTTTACGCGAATGCAGCGATGGAGTCCCGATCATAAGAAACAACAATGCACCTGGCTGCAAAATGGCGACGGAAATTATTACTATCACGCCGGGGAGAAGATCGTTTACTTGCAGAATCATCGTCTTTGGAGCCGAAACCTGGAACGCATTTTAGTGCGGCGTCTGCCGACAGACGAACCGAAGTTCTGTGATTTCCTGGATCAAATAGAGAATAACCTAAAAAAAGGTCTGGTTCAACAACGGGATTCCAAAACCGGCCTTTTAATCCAGGCAGTTGATGACCGTTTTGCCAATTCGCGCGGCTTCCAGACAACATACGAATACAACGGTATTGAAGGAACATTTTTTGATTACAACTGGCCGGCAAGTATTCCGATCCGGGACGAGCGAGACCCGATGCGAAAGCGCGGGTGGACGTATTTCCAGATAGACGGTACTATGGATGAAAAACCTCTGTCAGGGTACGGCCGGACTCCATTTGTTTATAATCCTTCCAAAGAGCACCCCGCATGGTTGATTTTACAGCTCGGTGATGGCAAAAGGATTCTGGATACAAAAGAGGTTGCAGTTATACTGGATTCCGAGGGGAAAGAAATTGCCCGGTATGCGGGCCATCGCTTCTTCAAAGGATTGCTGCGGCCGTGGATGGGGATGCATACCATTGATATCATCCGCCGGGATGCGGCAAAACAGGAAATCCCGTTTGAGACTATTCAGCTTTCGGACTATTCCAAAAGCGGTTCTGATGAGGCTTATTACGCCGATGCCAAAATCATCTGTAATGATAAGTCGCAGTCGCAGAAGGTGAGGATGACTTATCTGGTGGCAATGAAAGATGATGTACTCAAATCGGTGGAAATCAAGGTATCTGATATACACGGCAGCACACATAATGCGACCATGGAATTCACTTATTTAGAGGATATTTCCAAACTTCCTCTGGAATGGAAAGAACCGCAGGTTGCCCCGCCAACTTCACCTGTTCTGCCGGATAACGGCATCCGCTGGCTTATTGACCTTGCCAATCACACGCTCGTTTCACAGTAAGAGACATAATGACGCATCAAAAGACAACGTGGGATTTGGCTTTTTGCAGCAGTTTTCCGTGTCGCATTACTTCTTCCAGTCTGGAAATCCTGCCTGTTTTGCGGCCGTCGAGAATGGTTTTTACAGTTCGCGGGCCAAGGCCGGGGACGCGGAGTAAGGTGAATTTGTCCGCATTGTTGATATTAACGGGGAAGAATTCCGGATGGGCCTCGGCCCAGAGCTGTTTGGGGTCTTTTTCGAGTGACAGTTTTTCACTTTCATCAAACAAAATGTCCGCATCGCTGAAGCCGTATTTACGCATCAGGAAATCGACCTGGTAAAGCCGGTGTTCCCGCATCAGCCGGTCTGTGGGATTTTCCTTTCCTGCCGAAAGCGATTCGGCGCCGGGAGCGGATTGATAAGCACTGAAATAGACGCGATTGAGTTTGAGCCGCTGGTAAAGGCCTGTCATGTAGCGGACAATTTTTTTGTCGGTTTCGCCGGCGGCCCCGACGATGAACTGCGTCGTGCTTTTAACCCGTTCATACCGCGTTCCTTTGGCTGTCAGGCGGCTGATGAGTTTCATCGGCTCGATGATGTCTTTAAGAAAATCTTTTCGCTGTGATAGTTTGGCCATATATTCGGCGCCGGGCGTTTCGATATTGATGGAGACAGCCGAGGCCAGCCGGAGGGTTTCTTCGATGGCCGCGGGCGATGCGCCGGGCAGAATTTTGAGATGAATGTAGCCGCGAAAGCCGTGCTTTCGACGAACGATTGCGGCGATGGCATTGATGCGGGCCATCGTTTTGTCCGCGTCGCCGGTCAGGCCCGAACTGAGGAACAGACCAAAGACCTGCCGGGCTTGCAAGTACTGCATAAAGACGTCGGCGGTTTCTTCGATGCCGAGCGTACAGCGGCGGACGTCATTTTTGTCCCGCAGCGGACAATAAAGGCAATCATTATTGCAGGCGTTGGAGACGAGCGTCTTAAACAGGGTGGTCTTGCCGCCGTTGGGCAGGGTGACGGGGTAAATCCAGTTGCCGTCGGGGCCGCGTTTGCGATGTTCGTCTTTGGTTGAGCCGCAGGCGCAGGCCAGGTCGTACTGGCCGTCCCGGCCGAGAATTCGCAGTTTTTCAATCGTATCCGGCTGATGGATTACCGCGGGCATCATAGCATCCTGCTGCCTGAATTTTTTATCCGTACACTGAATCACCCGTCTATTATATCACCCTAACAAATGCCGAACAATAAAAAAATGTGAGAAAATAGATATGTCAGAAGCCCGACTGGAATAATAAAGGCAAAAAATCTTGTTTGATGCACAAAGGGTGGTATAATACATCGGTTGGCAGTCAATAGGAAGGATTGACGTATGACGAAAATTCAACTCACAGCCAAGGCGGTTTGGGATGGATTATTCCTGCTATTTACTGGTCAGGTATTGATGTTGTTGAGAATTCATGTTTTACAGGGGGAACATAAAACATTATACCAGACCAGACTTCTTCCTGTAATACTCGCATTTCTGGTTTTGCTTTTTTTCTTTCTGCGAAAATCCTTTCTGCCTCTGCGTTTGACAGGTATAACGGTGGTTGAGCCGGAGCAGGACTGGGAAGTCTATTTTGTCAAACTCTATCGTCTGATGTGTGTTTTTGTCGGAATGACGCTTTTGTGCGGCAGTCTGGAAGGAATAAGTACCGCCGGGGCTTTAGTCATGAGCATTTTTCCTTCTGTGCGAGACTGGATTACACTATGCGTCGATGGAAATATTTCGCTTGCACTTGAAAAAGTGTTGATAGCGATAACCTGTATTTTCTACCCATTCGGATACCTGTTTTTCTGCGGCTACCTGATCCTGGGAGCCGATCGTTTTATTCGATGGCAAATCAGACTGTTTGAAAAACAAATAAACAGGAGATGTTAAAATGAATAAAATGCACATTATCGCTAAAATTGCCGCCGGGATTTTAGGAATTTATCTGATTCTTTCTGCCTTTCAGGCTCTCATCAGAAGTCTGTCAATAATTTTGTCGTCAGGTTTGTCATCAGGCAAAATAAACACAACTTCTTTAGTGATTGTCGTGACTTCTCTGGTTATGACGGTCAGTTTTATCGGCGCGGTTTTTTATTTTCTGATTTACCGCGGCGATATATTTGCACGAAAAGTTGTCGGGAGAGGAGTGGAATTGCCCGACCCGCCGAGTCCATCCGCGTGGTATCCTTTTGCGCTGCGTCTGGCGGTGATGATTGCCGGTTTTCTGTTCCTGCAAAAAGCCATATCAACGTCGAGCATGCTGGCCAGTTATATCCGTTTCGCATTTCAGTCAAATACTCTGGAAGGAATACGGCAGGTGTATGAATACGGCGTTTATTTTCTGATTTATCTGGCGATTGCGATTTATCTTTTATGTGGTGCACCGCAGTTCGTCCGCTGGCAGGTCAAAAAGACGGTGGAGTTGTGCAAAGAATTTTCTGAAAAATAAACGATTGCCTGATCGCCCATTTTTAAAATCGCAGGATGGCTCGCGCAAGAATACTAATAGCCGTTACGATAAGACCAAGATGATCTTCCTCCTCGGAGTTGTTTTGATTTTTCAATAAGTCTCTGCCTATGAGCACGGCATCTTCGTCAATCTGATGGAATTGCGCCAGTTGTATCAATTCACCCTTGTCTAACCAGATGCCTTCGCAGGCTGCGCAGCGGTCGATGATGACATTGGAATCGTAGGCGTAGTTGATTTGTTTCATTCCCGCGCCGCATTGTGGACACAATCGTACCCTGTCATCTTTTGGCGGGCGTTCTACGGTTCTGGGCTGAAAGAATTTTTTTTCACAGGGCTTGATATTCAAATCCACGGCCATCCGCACCGCCAGATTTTTCAATAGTTTCGCATCCACCCACATCCCGCCGCATTGTTTGCAGTAGTGGTAGGGCAGATATTGATATTTTTCCGCCGTCAGACCCCGATTGCATACCGGGCAATTCATTGTCTTTCCCTTCCTTTACATCCATTGTCTTCAGTCAATGAAGAATTGTCAATTTCAATTTATGGCGATTTTGGAATGGGAAGGGAACATCGTATCCCCCTGATGAAGATAAGATGTATGACGATGAAACGGTATCAAGAACTAAAGAAGTTGTGGGCTGGGGGTACCCCCAGCGGGCGACATTTTGTATCCAAATTGCCCGGCAAAAAGACTTGAATTAAAAAGACCCTCGCG